>JAFWFF010000121.1 GCA_017515765.1 Bacillota bacterium
CCTCTTCCATCGTGTTGATGTCGTTCAGTCTCTTGATACGGGTGCTGATGGTCTTGTAGTTGGTGAGCATTCCGCCGAGCCATCTCTCGCTGACATAGTACTGTCCGCAGCGGGTGGCTTCGTCTCTGATGGCGTTCTGGGCCTGCTTCTTGGTTCCCACGAAGAGGATGGGCCTTCCGGTCGCGGCGACCTCTCTGATGAAGTCGTAAGCGTCATCGATCATCTTTACGGTCTTCTGAAGATCGATGATGTAGATGCCGTTTCTCTCGGTGAAGATGTAGGGAGCCATCTTGGGGTTCCATCTTCTGGTCTGATGTCCAAAGTGGACGCCTGCTTCGAGCAGCTGTTTCATAGAAATTACTGACATTTTGATTCCTCCTGGTTTTCCTTCCACTCGGACGTTTCCGCCGCCAACCCGCTCCAGCGGGCACCAGGGGCAGACAGCCCGGGTGTGAATATTGAAACATTAAAAACGACGGCTCTCAAGCGAGCCGTCGATAATTATACGATAAAGAACAGAGCCGCGCAAGGGCTTTTTGCTCAAAAATGGCGGTTTTTTGACGAAAAACAAAGGCTAATCGCGGTTGTAAGTGATCAGGTCCTCGTTGATCTCGTATGCGGCGACCGATACGGGCTTTTCGCCTTCAAGCCTCTCGTCGAGCACGGGGTATCCCGCGACGATGTCTCTGGCGCGTTTGGCGGCCATGATGACCAAAGTGTATTTGCTGTCGACTTTCTGTCTGATCTCGTTTATAGACGGATAAAGCATTTATTTCTCCTCCTCGAACATCTTCACAAGTTCCGCGCCGTGATCCACGACTCTGTCGTGCTCGGCTGTAACGATAGCGCGCACCTCGGCTACCGCGGTATCAAGATCGTCGTTTACGACGAAATAGTCGTACGAATGGATCTGCCTGATCTCATCCATCGTCTTGGACAGGCGGTTCTCGATCACTTCCATGGTGTCGGTGCCTCGTCCTATGAGCCTTCTTCTGAGCTCTGCCAGCGACGGCGGAAGGATAAAGATGAATATTCCTTCGGGATAGGCTTCTTTCACCTTCATGGCGCCCTGGATATCTATCTCCAGGATAACGTCGATCCCCGACGTGAGTTTGTCGACCACGTTCTGTCTCGGGGTACCGTAGTAGTTCCCGTAGACCTCGGCAAACTCCAGGAAGCCTCCGGCGTCTACCCTGGCGAGGAATTCTTCCTTCCCGAGGAAATGGTAATGGACTCCGTCCACTTCACCTTCCCTGGGGTCTCTGGTCGTCGCGGAAACGGAAAGCTCCATGTTCTCCGCTTCTTCAATGAGACGTCTCGTAATGGTGCCCTTGCCTGCCCCGGACGGTCCGGATATCACGAAGAGCTCCGCAGGATGCCTGCAATCGTGAGTCAAGTGAAAAACCCCCTTAAATCATCATCTTTGTTCGGCAAAAATGCAGTATACCACGCCGCGGCGCGAAATACAAGACTATTCCACGTTCTGGACCTGTTCTCTGATCTTCTCGACCTCTGCTTTGATCTGAAGCATGAGCTCCGTCACTCCCAGGTCGTTCGCTTTGGAACCGATCGTATTGGCCTCGCGGTTCATCTCCTGGACCAGGAAATCGAGCCTCTTGCCGTCGGGCTTGCCGTTCTCCGCGATTATCGCTTCCATCTGATCCATATGGCTGTGGAGCCTTGTGAGCTCTTCCGCGATGCTGCATTTATCGGCGAAGATCGCGGTCTCAAGAGCTATGCGTTCCTCTGGGATCTCAACGCTCCCGTCGACCAGTTCCCTGATCCTGTTCCTAAGCTTCTCGGCGTAGGCCTTAGGTACGTTCGGAGCGACCTTCTCGATCTCTGCTACGAGCCTTTTGATCTCGCCGCCCTTCTCAAGCAGGTCCTCTTCGAGCTTCTTTCCTTCAACTATGCGCATCTCGTCGAGCTTCGCGGCAGCGGCGCGCACTGGCACGAGGATCGCCTTTACTATCTCCTCCTCGTCCTCCACGTCCGGGACGATCTTCATCACGTCCGGAAGCGAAGCCAGGTACTGGAGCGAGATGGTCTGGTCCCCGTCGATCGGGACTTCCTTCTGAAGCTCGCGGAGGCTTTCGACATACTGTCTCGCGACCATCGTGTTCAGTTTGATGTTCACGTCGTTCTCCGCGACGTTCTCGACCATGATCGACACGTCGAGCTTTCCGCGGTTAACGGTCTCCTTGATCGCCTGTTTTACCTTCTCCTCGGCAAAGGAGTACCTTCTGGGCATCCTCACGCTTATATCGCAGTACCTGTGGTTGACCGATCTGATCTCGCAGGTTATCGTTCTCTTCTCTTCTGATGCCTCGGCGCGCCCGAAGCCCGTCATGCTCTTTATCATTACAATTCCGGTCCTTCCTGTATCTTCATGATCAAAGCCCGCGCGGCGGGCGTTTCTTTCCGTTCTTTCAGTATATCAGAAAACGAGTCATTTTGCATACGACTTCCGCACAGGGTGCCTTATCACTGTCCTGAGCTTTTCAGGCGCGGTCTTTCTCGCGTCGCTCAGATAGATCTCGTGGTGGAGCCTTTGATCGGTGATGTCAAGCGAATAGCCCTGCTGCTCCATAAATTCGTGCATCCTGAGGACCGTTGCGGGCTCGTCGTCATAGGGGCCGATATGCATGCACTGCACACACAGCCCCTCGTCATAGGTCAGGAATTCGACTTTTGAGAAGTCCGTCTTCTTTTTCGCTTCCGCTTCCCGGACCGCCCAGTCGAAGTCCTCGCGCGTAACGAAATCCGGAAGGCGTATCACGGATATCCAGTTGAAGTCTTCCTTGCGCGAATAATCGACCCCGGAGACACCCTCCTGCCACCAGAAGCCCTCAAGAGGCGGCACCACATAATCAAAAAAGCCTTCGATCTGCCTGCCGCCCTTTTTGCTCATCTTGATGGTGAACGCGATACCGTACAGAAGTCCGATCGCCTGCTTGTACTCGCCGTCCTCAATATTCGGATCGCCGTGCCCTCGGACGGCGATAAAGTTCATCGCGGGGACGTCCACTATTGCCGGAGTGTTCTTCGGCATGTAGAACTCTTTGTATTCTTTCTTATAATCAAAAGCCATTGTCACTTCCTGATGAACCGGTCATCTGTTCCCAAATCCTCGCTGACGAACCGCTCCGCCGTCATATGAAGGTCGTACTTCTCCCTGAGCGCAGCCAAGGCTGTCATCATCGGGCTCTCATGATGCCTGTCAAGCGCCTCCTGGTCACGCCAGCTGTCGATAAGCAGGACGGTCTCAGGATCGTCAAGCGGGCGGAAGTATTCATAGCGCAGATTGCCTTCCTCGCCGCGGATCCGGTCCGCGATGCCGGACTCCTCCATCTCCCCTGCAAACGCCAGCGCCGAGCCGCCCGTTCCTCTGTAATAAAGATTTATCGTGATCATTATCCTATCCTCTTTCCGTCTGATCGGGAACTGTGAATACCGTTCCCTGATCGATTATAGTATAATCCGGCGGTGACTGCTAAGGCTCTTTTCCGCTTTTTTGATCAAAACCCCCGCTCCGCGTGGTAGAATAACAGAAAAAGCATCATCTTCCGGAGGGAAACATGGCATTTGACGGAATAGTGACCAGGGCTATGGCGCGCGAGCTCGAAGAGCTCCTGGTCATGGGAAAAATAGATAAGATATATCAGCCCGCCAAGGACGAGATCCTGCTGCACATCCACACGAAAAGCGGCAACCTGAGGCTTTACGCTTCGTCATCCAGCCTTGGCCCGAGGGTCAATCTCACAAAGAGGACTCTTCCGAACCCCGCCGTCCCCTATTCTTTCTGCATGCTTCTCAGAAAGCATCTCTCGGGCGGGAGGATCACATCAGTAGTCCAGAAGGACGCCGAGCGCATCATTGAGATATATCTCGAGACGATCGGCGAACTAGGCTTTACGGAATCGAAGAAACTGGTCTTCGAGATCATGGGAAAGCACAGCAATATCATCCTGGTGAACACCGAGACCGGGAACATAATCGACAGCATCAAGCGCGTATCGATAGACACTAGCCGCGTGCGCCAGGTCCTTCCCGGGATGCGCTACGAATACCCGCCCTCGCAGGACAAGGTTCCCTTTGACAAGGTGATGGATGATATGCCGGACGCTTGCGCTTCAGGAGATCCGAAGGCTATCCTCGCTTCCGTCGGCGGCATATCCCCTGCAGTCGCGCGAGAGATCGCGTCGAAGCCCCTTGAGGAACTCACTTCATTCTTCGCGGAGATAGATCCGGCTGTCAAAGCACACCGCGGCATCCTCTATCTCGACGACTCAGGCACACCGGCGGAGTATCACGTCCTGCCGCTTTCCGAGTTCGAGGATTCCTGCGAGAAACGTTATTTCGACAGTCTCTCGGACTGCGTGGACGCGTATTTCCAGGGCAGGACTTCCACCAACCTTATCCGCCAGCGCTCCAACGACCTGACCCGGACCGTGTCCGCTTTGATCGACAAGGCGCGCCTTAAGGAGCAGCGCCTCCTGGAGGATATCAAAACAGCCGAGGATTCCGAGCATCTCAGGCTCTACGGCGAGCTCATAACCGCGAATATCCACACCATCCCCTCAGGCGCTTCTTCCGCGGACCTTGTGAACTATTATGACGGCGAAACGGTCACAGTGCCCCTCGATCCGCGTTTCACCGCCGCGAAGAACGCGCAGATCTACTTCAAGAAATACGGGAAATCCCGCACCGCTGTCAAAGAGAAGCAGGTCTTCCTGGAAGAGACCCGCGCCGACGAAGAGTATCTGGAATCGGTCCTTACCTACCTGGAGAACCTGGACCGCCCGGAAGACATCGAGCAGATCAGGAACGAGCTCGTCGAGACCGGATATATCCGGAAGCGGAAGACCAAAGGCGCCCCGCCGCGCCGCTTCAAGGCTTCTCCCCTGTCCTTCCGCTCGCCCTCCGGATACGAGATCCTGGTCGGAAAGAACAACCGCGAGAACGACGAGCTCACGCTCAGGATAGCCGACAAGCAGGACACCTGGCTCCACACCAAGGACATACCCGGATCCCGCGTGATCATAAGGAACGGAGGACGCGAGCTCACCGCGGAAGACATCTACTGCGCAGCTTCTATCGCCGCCTGGCACAGCAAAGCCAGAAGCTCAGGCCAGGTCCCGGTAGACTACGTCCGCGTCAAAAATGTAAAAAAACCAGCCGGGGCTAAGCCCGGCATGGTGATCTTCACAGGTAACAGGACCGTTTACGTTGATCCCGCCCTTCCGTCTTCAAGCCGCTGAAAGCGGCTTTTTTGCTGTCAGTCGAGAGCCCCGGTGAGCTTTCTGAGCGCGGCGAGCTTCAGGCAGGTGCAGTAGACCTCCATCGCCTCTTTGACCACTTCAGGCGCCGGAAGGCTCGGTGCGAGGCGCATATTGCTGTCCTCGGGGTCCTTACCGTACGGGAAGGTCGCTCCGGCGTTGGTGAGCACTACTCCTGCCTCTTTGCAGAGTCTCCAGGTCTCCTTTGCGGTTCCGGGCATGGTGTTCACGCTCACGAAGTATCCGCCCTTCGGGGTCTGCCAGGTAGCGAGTCCGAGCGGCTCGATCTCCTTCTCCAGAGCATTCAGCACGCTCCTGAATTTCGGCTTGAGGATCTTGGCGTGTTTCTTCATGAGCTCCAGGGTGTGCTCTCTGTCCACGAGATAGCGCGCGTGGCGGAGCATGTTGACCTTATCGTAGCTGATCATCTGGATGTTCAGCAGCTTCTTCATGTATTCGATGTTGGCTTTGCTCGAAGCCATGACGGATACGCCTGCTCTGGGCAGCGTGATCTTGGAAGTGGACGCGAACTCGAATACTATGTCGGGGTTGCCGGCCTTGGCGCATTCGCTGATGATGTCCGGGAAAGGAACAAAGGGTCCGTCGAACTCATGCACGCAGTACGCGTTGTCCCACATGAGCAGGAAGTCGTTGGCTCCCACTTCCATGGACGCGATCCTCTTGACCGTTTCATCGGAATAGATGATGCCGTCCGGGTTGGAGTATTTCGGGACGCACCACATACCTCTGACTTCGGGGTCTTTGACCAGTTCCTCGACTACGTCCATATCCGGGCCGGTCGGCGTCATGGGAACGTTGATCATCTCCATGCCGAAAGTCTGGGAGATCCCGAAATGCCTGTCGTAGCCGGGCACCGGGCAGAGCCATTTGACCCTGTCGAGCTTGCTCCAGGGAACGTTGCTGTTCTTGAGTCCGTGGGTATAGGCTTTGGAGATCGTGTCATACATCAGCGTAAGGCTTGCGCTTCCGCCGATGAAGACGTTCTCCTCAGTGGTCCCGAGGATATCGGCAAAGAGTTTCTTGGCGCTCGGTATGCCGTCAAGCATTCCGTAGTTTCTGACGTCTCCGCCGTCATCAAAATCCGAATCGCTTTTAAGCACATCAAAGATGTCGGAGACCAGATCCAGCTGCTCTTTTCCGGGCTTGCCTCTTGAAATGTTGAGATTCAGCCCCTTTTCTTTGATCTTCTCATAATCGGCAGTGACCTTTTCAAGCTCAGCCGCCAGTTCCTTCGCATTCATCTCTGCGTACTTTTTCAAAACTCTCTCCATCCTTTCATATCAAAATGCATTGAATTATGCCCATTGTTTACTATAACACGTTTTCCGTATCGGTTCACTCAGGCCTGACCATCCTGCCCGTGGGCCCTCCGACCGGTTCTCCGTTCTCGCTCACGGTCTTTCCCCTGAGCAGAGTCTTTACAGCGCGGCCTTTAAAGGTCATCCCGTCATACGGCGACATATGGATCTTGTTGTGCATGTTCTCTTCCCTGAACACGAATTCGGCGTCCATGTCGACTATGGCAATATCAGCGTCAGTTCCGACTTCTAGTGATCCCTTGCGCGGGTAGATGCCGTAGCGTTTCGCAGCGTTCTCCGAAAGCAGCGCCGCGGCCTCAGGTAGGCTGATAAAGCCTTTGTTCACGCTGTCGAGGATGACTGCCGACATCGTTTCGACTCCCGAGATCCCGGGAAGCGCGGTCCTGAAGGATCCGGCCTTGTCCTCACGGGTATGCGGGGCGTGGTCCGACGCTATGAAATCTATCGTTCCGTCCTTGACGCGTTCCCAGAGCACCCTTCTGTCCTCCCGGGTCCTGATCAAAGGCAGGGTCTTCATCTTTGTTCCGATCCTTTCGGCGTCCTCATCCGTGAAGACCAGATAATGCGGGCATGTCTCGCAGGTCACGTCTGTGCCGCGCTCCCTGGCGAGTTTGATCAGGTCCGCTGAACCGGCGCTCGGAACGTGAAGTATATGCAGTCTGGTGCCAAGTTCGTCAGAGAGAAGGACCGCCTGGGCGATAGTTGTAAGCTCGCTGACAACGGGTCTGGACTCCAGCAGCTCCTCATAAGGCCTGAGCGGGCGTTTCTGCGCTTCCTCGGTCATAGCCTTCACGATGTCGACGTTCTCGGCGTGGATCGCGAGGACCTTGCCTGTCTCGGCGACCGCGCGGAAGATCTTGTAGACTTCCCCGGTGTCGGGCGGAGGCAAAAGATCCGTCATGCTCTTATCATAGTTGTATACGAGCTGGTAGCCCTCAGGCTTTATCGCGTAGCCCCAGAAGAATTTGAATCCGATGACTCCCGCGTCGCTCATCTCCTTGAGGAGACCGTTGTTTATCTCTCCGAGGCAGATCCCCCAGATGCCGAAATCGCAGTGCGCCCTGGTCTCTATCTCGTCTGAGAGCGTTCTGACTTCGTCGGCGTTCCAGGTAGCGGGATTGCAGTTGGGCATCTCGAAGATAGTGGTGTATCCGCCGCAGGCCGCAGCCCTGGACGAATAGCCGAAATCTTCCTTGTGCTTTGCTCCGAACCGGCCCTCTCTGGAGTGGACATGAGGGTCTATAAACCCTGGAAAAACGTATTTCCCCGAAGCGTCCGTGACCTCAGCTGCCTCTGCAGGCATGCCCGGTTCGATCAAAGCCGCGATCTTTCCGTCTTTGATGCAGATATCCGCCTTGCGGACGCCCCCGCCGGTCACCAAGGTGCCGTTTTTGATCACATGATCCCACATATCCTTCCCCTTTCTGCCTAATGCCGGTTTGATTATATCATAACAGGAGGGTCTTATGTATATCAGGTCATTTTTTTATGGTAAATATACCAAAAGCATATTGGCAGACAGCCCTTCTCCGTGAGATAATAATAGAAAATCGCATATGGATTTCAGGGAGGTAAGAAGATGGAACCCAACGTCAATTTCGCGGGCCGCGACATAATCAACGGTTACGACTTCAACAATCAGGAACTCTGCCACATCATGGACACAGCCATGATCTACGAGAAGAGAGTCAAGAGCGGTGAAGCAATCAAAGATATGGACGGCAAGGTCGTTGCAACTTTGTTCTTTGAGCCGAGCACCCGTACGAGGCTCTCTTTCCAGGCAGCGATAAACCGTGTCGGAGCGAGCTGCATAGACCTGGGCAACGCTTCCGTCTCTTCCCAGTCCAAGGGCGAGACCTGGCAGGACACGCTTAAGACGGTGGACGGATATGTCGACGCGATAGTTATGAGGTCTCCCATCTCCGGAGCCGCGATCGAGGCAGCGGAGATAGCCAAGCATCCTCTCATCAACGGCGGCGACGGTTCCCGCCAGCATCCGACCCAGGCGCTTCTGGACATCTACACGATGCGTAAGGAAGCCGGACATATCGGCGGACAGACGATCACCTTCCTCGGAGATCTTAAATACGGCCGCACGGTCCACAGCCTCAGCTACTTCATGCAGCAGTTCGGCAACAAGATGATCTTCGCCTCCCCCGAGGAACTGAAAATGCCCGAGGAGATCACCAAAGAACTCAAAGGCAGGGGCGCAGAGATCGAGGAGACCGATGACGTTGCTGCAGCCCTCGCGAAATCCGACTTCGTATACGTCACC
>JAFWFF010000122.1 GCA_017515765.1 Bacillota bacterium
TCCAGGCAGTTGCCGGAGTAGGGATCGAGCATCTCGTAGATGATGGCCGCCGTGCGCTTTGATCCGGTGAAATGCTCGCTGTTCTCCACAGTCTCTGGCGGGTATTCGGTACCGTCGACAACGAGGACGTTCTTCTCTCCGTCGTAGTAGGCGCCCTCAAAGTTCTCGTCCAGCAACCGTTCGTCGATCTCAGCCACGTAGTCGAAAGTCTCGACATACGGCTCGCTGTACAGCCCCACCTCGAACATGAATCCGTAGAGGAAGAGGCCGAAGACCGCAGGCACGGCAGCGATGCCGAAGATGATCTTGAGCCACACCGGCCGCACCACGGATATCAGGAAGGCGAGCGCGAAGTTCCCGCCCAGGACCGATATGAAGCTGACCGCGAGGAGCACCAGAGTGCGCGCCCCGGGGATGTGGAACGGCAGGCCGAAGTACTTATGCAGGCCGAAGACTGCCGCGAGGTAGAAGATGTAGATCAGGAAGGTCCAGATCCAAAGCGAGACAGTGATGTCCCCCCGGCTGTTCCGCTTCCTTACGCATATCGGATAGACGAGCAGGGCCATGATGAGCATGGTGTAGATGAGCCCTGCGGAGAAGACCCTCCTGTCGATTGCCCTGAGCGAATCATCCAGGAACGCGTTCATCGAAGCCACTTTGTCCGCCACCGTATCGTCCAGTATGACGCCGTAGCCGGCCGTGGCGTACAAGTGGTCGTCATAGCTGATCTCGCCGCTGAAGTCCCCGGAAAGATCCGCGTTCTTCATGGCTCTGTAACCTTCGCCGAGGTCTTTTAACGCGCCGTACGTCAGGTACAGCACCGCCGCAAGGGCGCAGACGGCCGCGACAGTCAGGATCACACGGAATGCTTTCTTAATCTTCTTGCCCTTCTTCATGGCTCCGCTCCTTCAGGAAGGCTGTCCCGGCTGTCCTGCGATAAGCCTAGAAACCGAAGTGCCCTGTGCTTACCGAGTAGCCCTCACCATCCACCTTCAGTTTAACATACATCGGGAGCGCTCCGTCCTTAAATTTTACTTTTGCCACTCCGTCGTCGGCAAGATCTTCAGTCACGTCGACCACATGGTCGCGGTAGTACAGGAAGGCGCGGCCGTCCTCTTTGATGTCGAGCTCAACGCTGCGGTTCATCTCTTCCAGGATCTCGTCTGCCGTGAGCGGGCGCGGGCCGTCTTTCTCATAGGCGATGCCGCCGCTCTGCCGCTGGCTTCCGTCGGGGTAAGTGATGGTGTATTCGTATTCGCCGGTCTGCTCGATGTCGACCTTTACAGGCTCTCCGTAGAGCCATGTGTCGACGTTGTGCCTGAACCCCGCGATGTCCGTCGCGTAGGATACCGCCCCGAGCGCCAGCACCAGGATCACTGCCGCGCAGATGACAAGGAATGTCCTCCTGCCGTGTCTTCTGTTCGTCTTCATATCTTTCTCTGCCTCCTTAAGCACCTTGTCTGCGAATCCCGCAGAGGGCTCTATCGAAGAGGCTGCTCTTTTGTAGTTCTCGTGGTTAGTCATCTTTCCATTCCTCCCCGAGCCTCTGCCTCAGAAGTTCCCTTCCCCTGTGCAGCTGGCTCTTCACCGCGCCTTCGCTTATCCCGAGCACATCGGCGATCTCTTTCACCTGATAGTCCTCGTAGTAGAAAAGGTGCACCGTGATCCTGCATTTCTCCGGCAGCCCCATGACCGCCCCGATCAAAACGTCCGGATCCGGCCCGTCCCGCTCTCCGGACGTGTCAGGAAGGCTGCCTGCCCATTCCGAAAAGTCCGGAAGGTCGATGCGGTTCCGCTTCCAGAACGAAGCGGATATGTTGCGGGCCTTGTTGATCGCCGTCTTCAGGAGCCATGCCCTTATGTGGGCCGTGCTCTCGAACTCGCGGCATTCCCTGTGGTAGGCGAGGAAGGTCTCCTGCGCCGCGTCTTCGGCGTCTTCACGGTTTCTGCATATGCTGAACGCAGCCTTGTATACGCTGCTTTGGCAGGAATTCAGAGCTTCTTCAAGCGTCAGTCTCATTTAGTCCCTCTGCATGCGGTTTCCGGCCCTCCGCCGCGTCCGGCGTCCGGCCATCGAAAAGCCTTTCACTTATAATACAATCGGCAAGGCCGAAAGGTTTAAACGTCATCAAAAAATATTTCGCGGCGCGTCCCCCGCGCCGCATTTCGCCTCCGGCGATCAGATCCGGACCGGCTTCCCTTTGATCAGAGGCTCCGCGATCCCTTCGTATCTTTCGAGGAAGGGCCGTAGATCCACGGGCGCTGTGAGAGGCGGGAAGGCGCAGTCGTAGTGATCCAGCAGGACGCGCTTCGGCTTAAGGCGCTCCATCACCCGGACGGCAGGCGGGAAGTTGTCCTCCCAGCCGTTATAGGGAAGGACGAGCACGTCGCTCCCATCGGGATATTCTGTGCCGTCCGCGAGGTTCAGGCTTCCCATGAGGGATACGGTCTTTACCGTACCGTCCCCGTCAGGGCATTCTATATGGTAGAAAACGGTCTCACCGTTCTCTTTGCTCACTGCCGCCCGGTACGCGATCCAAGGGAGGTTGCCCAGGTTTCCCGCGCCGAGGATCATTTTCACGCGCTTAGGCGTCGCCTTCGGGAGCACGGCGTGCCTTCCCTGCATCAGGTGGACTGTGAAGCCGCGAAGCTCCATCGTCTCGCCCGGCACCGTCATGTCGAGGTTCCGGACCGGGACGCCATTTCTCTTTAGGGTGTAGAACGGCGCTCTGGTGCAGTGCACTTCGGTATCCGGGTTCCTGCGGACGATCTCCGGGATGCTCGCTATATGGTCAAAATGGCCGTGGGTCACGACTATGTCGGTGAAGCCGTCGAACTCCTCTATCGGGACTTTGATCTCGGCGCCGGGCAGCGTAACAAAGGGGTCGAACAGTATCCTCCCCTCCGGTCCCTTAAGCTCTATCGACGCCGTGCCGTGCCAGATCAGTTCCATCGTCATTCTATCCCCTGCTGTCTGCACCAGATATTCATTATGAGGTCGACCGGCAGATGCTTTACGAGCATCACCTGCCTGCGGACCGGGCTCCCGAGGATGGACACCGTCTTCCCTTTGGCGAGGTCCTCCATCGCCTGCTTCGCGACCTCCTCCGGCCCGTACCATCTGTCCACGTATTTGATGTATTCATCGTGAGCCGCCACGTCCTGGAATTCGGTCTTTATCCATCCGGGGCAGACGCACATCACGTGTATGCCCCTCTTCTTAAGCTCGCGGCCGATCGCGCGCGAAAAGCTGAGCACCCCGCTCTTCCCCGCGCCGTAGACCGACTGCCAGGGGACGGGCTGCCAGGACGAGTTCGAGCCGATGTTGATGATCACGTCGCCGCGCTTCATATATCTCAGGCAGGCGTGGCATATAGCGACCAGCGCGATCATATTGACCCTTAGGCTGTCGAGCTGCTTTGATATGTCGCTTCCGGCAAAGGGGCCGAACACCCCGAAGCCCGCCGCGTTCACCAGGAATCCGACCTGCGGGCACTCCGCCGCGAGAAGCTCCCTGAACTCATCGAGGGACTCTTCCTTCGACAGGTCCATGGGGATCGGCCTTACGCGATGCGTGCACTTTTCTCCGAGCTCTTCAAGCCTGTCCAAGCGCCTCGCGATGACCCATATCTCATCTATGTTATCGAGCTTATCCGCCTCGAACACGAACTCGCGCCCGATCCCGGAAGAAGCTCCCGTAACTACAGCGATCCTTTTGCTGTGTGTGCTCATCCTTTCACCTCTTTGCTCACGTCCGCCGCCTGGAGCGACACTTTGACCGTGCCTCCGCGGACGAACTGCTCGCCCACTTCGCTGAAGCCCATCTCCTTATGGAAGTTCAGGCTCGCCTCGTTATAGGGGATAGTGTCGATCTCGCAGGTCACCGTCGGCACGCCGCATTCCGCCGCGCGCGCGAACACCGCCTCGTAAAGCGCCCTTCCCACGCCCATGCGCCTGAAAGGCTCGTCGATCACTATACGGTCGATGTAGAGGAAGCTCGGGTACTCTTTGGAGAACCAGAGGTAGTTCTCGCTCGTATACCACTCTACTCCCTCGCGCAGCCCGATCAGGAAAGCCGCGGGCTCGCCGCCGTATTCCGCGACGCAGAGCATATCCGCGCTCTCCGAGAACCTCCTGAGCTTCTCCTCATCCATGGGAGAAAGCACCTCGACATTCTCCTCGTTCACCCTGAGTATGAATGGGTAATCCTTCTCCTCAGCCCTGCGTATGACTGTCTTCGATGTCTTCTCTTTCATGTCGTCTCTCCTGTATTTTTGCTCAAGAAGCCATTTCCTGCCGTCGGGCATCGTCATCAGCGTCCCGTTCAGTTCTTCCTCTATCTCTCCGTCCGGATACCTGCGGACCACCGTCTCTTCCCTGTAGTCCGGATCCTCATACCATTTCGAGAAGTACAGCCTGTCCCCGTCCCGTGAGTCGAGCGACTCCTGCGGGGCTATCGGGAATTCTCCCTTCTCCGGCCAGACCACCATGAACCTGTTCTCGTGCCCCTGCCTGACCAAAGCGAGGGGCTCAGACGTCAGCATCAGGTTGTAGCAGTCCGGCACCTCCGAAAGCGGCACCTTCGCGAAGACCTCCGCGCTCTTCATATCGCAGGCGCATTCCAGGATCCTTATCTCCTCCGCCGGGAAGTCCGCGATCAAAAGATACACCTTCCCGCCCGAGACCTCAGGCCTTCCGAAGTATTGGCCTTCCTCCGCAGCGACCGGCTCGAAAACCTCTCCCTCCGGATATGAGATGAATACCAGCCGGTTCTTCCTTACCGGATATCCTCCGCGGTACAGCTCCTCCGCTTCGTAGAGGTCGCCCGACGCATGGTCGGTCCCCCAGAACCACCCGGCCTTCCCGGGGAGTTCGGTGATGTATGTGATCCCCGGTACGGCTATGCGCTTGATGTCCGGGGCGTCCGGCTGCTCTCCGGCAGGGGCGTCCCGGCCGGCGTCTGGCTGCTCTTCCCAGGCTTCCCCGATGAACTTCTCCATCCAGAGGGTGTCGTAGAAGCGGCCGAATTTGATCCCGCATCTGTGGAACCTTCCGACCGTCTCATATCCCATATGGGCGTGGAAATCCGCGCTGTTCCAGTCGCTGTACCCGTCAGGCTCTCCGGAGGGGCAGGTCACGCAGGCGTACAGATTGCGGATCCCCATATCCGCGAGCTCGGCCTCAAGCTCTGCGTACAGGAACCCTCCGATCCCCTGCTTCACCGCGCCGCGGTCCAGGTAGATGCTGGTCTCACAGCAGTGATCGTAGGCTTCGCGGCCCTTGTAGCGGTCCGCGTAGGCATAGCCGGCTATCCGGCCTTCGCCCTCACCCGCGTCCTCAGAGGATATCTCCTCCGCGACGAGATACGGATAACTCTTAAGGATGCGCTCTATGCGCCAGCGGAACTCTTCCGCAGTCGGGACCGTGATCTCGAAGCTTATCGCGGTATTTCTCACATAGTATTCATAGATCTCCAGAAGGCGCTCCGCATCCTGCGGCACTGCGCTTCGGATCCTGATCATGGGCATTCTCCTTTTTGATCAAAAAGCGTTTTCAAAAGCGAAGGCGGGATCCCTCCCGCCTCCGTGAATCAGTTCTGCATTTCCAGTAGTATAACGGTGCGCCGTTATAGTTGGGCGCGGCCGCAGGGCGCTATCGCTCTTCCCGGAAGTACGGGAGTCCGAGGCTCTCGGGGGGCTGGGTCTCCCTCTTGTTCCTCATGCTCGTGATGATCAGAACGATGATGGTCACCACATAGGGGAGCATCTTGTACAGCTCCTTTACCGCCAGATTGCTGGACGGCATGAAGAGGTAGAGGATGTAGAGTCCGCCGAAGAGGAAGGAAGCGAATACGCTGATGTTCGGCCTCCAGATGGTGAAGATGACCAAAGCGATCGCGAGCCAGCCTCTGTCGCCGAAGGCGTTGTTGGACCATACGCCTGACGCGTAGTCCATGACGTAGTAGAGTCCACCGAGGCCTGCCACCATGCAGCCCAGGCAGGTGGACAGGTATTTATACCGGGTGATGCTGATGCCGGCGGCGTCGGCGGTCGCCGGGTTCTCACCCACAGCTCTCAGGTGCAGTCCGGTCCTCGTACGCTTGAGCACGTACGACGTGATAAAGGCGATCGCTATCGCGAGATATGCCAGGAATCCGTAGGACAGGAACAGCTTGCCGAAGACGCCCAGCTTTCCGGCGAAGGGGAGCGACTTGCTGAAGAAGCTGCTCGTCGCGGAGAGCGCGATCGACGGGACCTCGGCGCCGGTGAGCTTGATCAGGGAGCCTCCGAAGAAGTTTCCGAAGCCCACGCCGAAGGTGGTCATCGCGAGACCGGTAACGTTCTGGTTGGCTCTGAGCGTCACCGTCAGGAAACAGTACAGGAGTCCCATGAGGAGCGAGCCCAGAAGGCACGAGATCATGGGTATCATCACCGCGAGGAAACCGTTCATATTTTCGGCGGAGCCGCCGCATTTGTTCTCGTAGAAGAACGCGCCGATGACGCCGCAGATCGCTCCGACGTACATGACGCCCGGAAGACCCAGGTTCAGGTTTCCGGATTTTTCGCTGATGGTCTCGCCGGTGCTTCCGTAGAGCAGCGGAATGCTCTGCATCACGGCCCTGGGTATAAAGGATATGAGATCAAACATTTCCTTCACCCTCCTTTCCCGCGTTCCTGCGGAATTTCAGCTGGTAGTTTATAAAGAACTCGCTTCCGATGATGAAGAAGAGGATTATGCCCGTCAGTATGTCGCCGAACGCGGGGTTGAGCTGATACGCTGAGGAGATCTCCTGCGCGCCTTTCCCCAGGAATACCAGGAGGAGCGACGCAGCCACCATGGCCACAGGCTGGAATTTGGCAAGCCATGCCACCATTACCGCCGTGAAGCCTCTTCCGCCCGCGATCGTGGTGGTTATGGTGTGGTCGGTGCCGCCTACCAGGAGCAGGCCGATGAGCCCGCAGATGGCTCCGGAGAGGAGCAGGGTGCGGACTATGACCTTCTCGACTTTGATGCCCACGTACCTCTCGGTGTTCTGGCTCTCGCCGACCACCGAGATCTCATAGCCGTGCTTGCTGTACTTCATGTACACGTGCATCACGACCGTCATTATCGCTATGATCAGGATGTTCAGGAAATATTTGGACGGGCCTATCTGCGGCAGCCATCCGGCCTCCGTGGACTGGTTGATGATGCCTATGGTACCTGAGCCCTTGGGCACTTCCCAGATGATGACGAAGTAGGCTACGATCTGGGTTGCCACGTAGTTCATCATGAGGGTGAACAGCGTCTCGTTGGTGTTCCAGCGCGCCTTGAAGATGGCGGGGATCACCGCCCATACGGCTCCGAACAGCAGGGAAAGCACGATCATCAAAGGCACCAGGACTCCGTTGGGGAGCTTATCGCCCAGGACTATCATGCAAGCGGCAGAGGCAAGCCCTCCCATGAGGATCTGGCCCTCTCCGCCCAGATTCCAGAACTTCATCCTGAACGCCGGCGTAAGGGCAAGGGATACGCCCAGCAGCATCGCCAGTTCCTGAAGAAGGACCCAGGTCTTTCTGGCTGTGCCGAAGGCTCCGAACCACATGGTGCCGTAGACTTTGAACGGGTTGAGGCCTGTGAAGATGGTCGTGACCACAGCGCAGACCGCCAGGGCCAGGACTATCGCGGCGAGCCTGATCGCCCACGCGTGGTACCAGGGAAGAGCTTTACGCTTCGACAGATGGAACATCCTTCTCGCCTCCTCCCACTCTTGTCATCATGAGTCCGACTTCGTTCTTGTCAGCGGTCCGTCCGGGGACTATGCCGCTCACCTTTCCTCCGCAGAGGACCAGTATCCTGTCGCAGAGCTCCAGCAGCACGTCGAGGTCTTCCCCGACGTAGACCACCGCGACTCCGGCTTTCTTCTGTTTGTTGATGAGGTCGTAGATCGTATACGAAGAGTTGATGTCAAGACCTCTTACCGCGTAGGCTGAGAGCAGCACCGTCGGAGCCGACGCGATCTCGCGGCCTACCAGGACCTTCTGGACGTTTCCGCCCGACAGCCTCCTGACCGGGGTCGAGATGCTCTGGGTGCTGACCTCCAGCTCGTCCACCACCTTCTCCGCGAGCTTCCTCGGCGCCTTGCGGTCGGTGAAGACCGACTTGCCGTTCCGGAAGGATCTCAGCATCATGTTGTCCGTAAGGTCCATGCTGCCGATCAGTCCCATTCCGAGCCTGTCCTCCGGCACGAAGGAGAGCGACACTCCCATCGAGGCGATCTTCATCGGATCCTTCCCGATCAGTTCCTCGCGGCTCCCGTCGTCGTTGATGTATGAAACGCTTCCGCTCTCAACGCGCTGGAGCCCGGCTATGGACTCGAGGAGTTCCTTCTGGCCGCAGCCCGAGATGCCTGCGATCCCGAGGATCTCTCCGGTGTACGCCGTGAACGAAACATCTTCGAGCTTGAGTATCCCGTCCTGGTTCCTCACCGTGAGGCCCTTCACCTCTATACGAGGCTTCGGGTCTACGGGGTCGGGCCTTTCGATGTTGAGGGAGACCTGGCGGCCGACCATCATATTGGTCATCTCGCGGGCGTTGGTGTCTTTTGTCAGCATCTGCCCGACGTATTCGCCGCGCCGCAGGACCGCCACGCGGTCCGAAAGGTCTTCCACCTCATGCATCTTATGGGTGATTATGATGATGGCTTTACCGTCGTCCCTCATATTCCTCAGAACCGCGAAGAGCTTCTCTGTCTCCTGCGGGGTGAGGACCGCTGTAGGCTCGTCGAGGATCAAAATGTCCGCGCCTCTGTAGAGGAGCTTGACTATCTCGACGGTCTGCTTCTGGGACACGGACATGTCGTAGATCTTCTGTTTCGGATCCACGTCAAAGCCGTAGTTTTCGCATATCTCTTTAATGCGGGCCGAGGACTTCTCCAGGTCGAGCCTGCCGTCGTTCTCGAGGCCCAGCACGATGTTCTCGGCGGCCGAGAACACATCGACCAGCTTGAAATGCTGGTGTATCATCCCGATGCCGTGATCAAAGGCGTCCTTGGGCGACCTGATGTCAGCCTCTTTCCCGTCTATGAATATCCGGCCCTCATCGGGAAAGTAGATGCCGGACAGCATGTTCATCAGGGTGGTCTTCCCGCTGCCGTTCTCGCCGAGCAGCGCGAGGATCTCGCCCCTGTAGATGTCCAGGTCTACTTTGTTGTTCGCCACCACGGTCCCGAACGTTTTGGTGATGTTCTCCATATGGACCGCAGGTATACGGTTATTCTCCATGCAGTACCTCATCGCTTGCCGTAAAGCAGTTGAAGCCCCGGGCTTCGGGCCCGGGGCTTTGATAGGTCAACAGTTCTTAGAACGCAGTATCGAGCAGGGTGATGCCGTCGATCTGGAGGTCGAAATACGGAGCGGATCTGAACTCGGATTCATGGAAGTATCCGTCGATGACCACTTCGGTGTCGCCTTCATAAGCGGGATCGGTGTCAACGTCTGCCATATAGCTGTCAAGAACGTTTCCGCCGACGGTGAATGTGGCGGTGTCGAACACGTGCCTGGTGCCTGCCTTGAGCTCGGCCATGGCCGTCTCGATGGCTTCCTTGGTTCCGCCCGGGGCGACCTTCTCATTGATGTCGGTCAGGACCACGGATCCGGTCTCAAGAGTTCCGGTCCAGTCGGTGTCGATGGCTTCGCCGTTCATGGCAGCGGTGATGGCATATTTGTAGTACGGCGCCCAGTCGATCCTGGAGGATACGATGAATGTGTTCGGGCAAGCCTGGACAGTGCTTCCGTTGTAGGAAACGTCGGGAACTCCGGCGGTCTCGCAGGCCGTGGGAGCGCCCATGGAGTCAGCGTGCTGGCTGATGAGGACGCAGCCGCCGTTTATCAGCTTGGTAGCGCCTTCCTTCTCGGCTGTCTCATCGTACCAGGAACCGGTGAACGTTACGTCCATGGTGACGGTGGGGCATACGGAACGGGCGCCCAGGAAGAACGAAGTGTATCCGGATACTACCTCGGCATAGGTGAACGCTCCGACATAGCCCATCTTGGCCTGTTCCGGGGTGATCTTGCCGCTGCTGATCATGTCGTTGAGCTTCAGTCCGGCGCAGATGCCCGCGAGGTATCTGCCTTCATAGATGGAAGCGAACGCGTTGTGGTAGTTGCCGAGTCCCTCGGTGTGGGCCTTGGTGCCGGTGGAGTGGCAGAACTCTACATCGGGGAATTCTTTGGCAGCCTGGATCATGTAGTCTTCGTGACCAAAGGAGTCGGCGAAGATGATCCCGCAGCCGGAGTCGGCCAGCTCAGCGGCCGCGTTGTAGCATTCCTGACCCTCGGGAACGTTGGTGCGGATCTCGTACTCGATTCCGAGAGCTTCGCAGGCTTCCTTCGCTCCGTTGATGAAGTTCAGGTCATAAGTGGAGTTTTCGTCGTGCAGGCAGATGAATCCGGCCTTGAAGGGTGCTTCAGCCTCGCCGCCGTCGTCTCCGCCATCGGTGCTTCCGCCGCCGTCACTCGATCCGCCGCCGCAGCCGGTCAGGGCCAGTACAGCGACCATCAGGAGTGCCAGCAGGACTACAATTGTTTTCTTCTTCATGTTCTTCCTCCTGTGAAAAAACTGTTGAATTATTAACTAAAAACATCTGCGATTCAAAAGCGCTCCGGGCACCGCGCCCTCCGCGCATAATTGACTGTTCCCGCGCCTTCCCGGCGCTTTCCCGGCGCTTTAGGCTAAGCCTCCGGCTGGGGTCTGAACGATACTCCTCCGTCGTCGTCCATCGCGTCGATCATTGCCAGGGACTCGATCCTTACTCCCTTTGCCCGGAGCTCGTCTCCGCCGCCCTGGAAGCATTTCTCTATCGCTATCGCGACTCCCACGACCTCCGCGCCCGCAGCGTCGGCCAGCTCTATGAGGCCCTCCAGCGCGCTTCCGCTTGCCAGGAAATCATCCACCAGCAGGATCCTGTCGTCCGGCCTTATATAGTCTCTGGAGACCACCACGTTGTAGTCTGTCCCGTGGGTGAAGGAGTGGACCACCGAGCTGTAGACCTCGCCGTCCACGTTGCTGGTCTTATGCTTCTTCGCGAAGACCACGGGGACCTGCATCGCCATGCCAGCGGCCGCGGCTATCGCTATCCCGCTGGACTCTATTGTCAGGATCTTCGTCACGTGGTCGCCGGCGTAGAGCCTTTTGATCTCCTCGCCCATCGCGGCGAGAAGCTCCGTGTCGATCTGCTGGTTCAGAAAGCTGCCGACCTTCAGGATCCCTCCGGGAAGCACCTTGCCGTCCTTCAGGATCATCTGTTCCATAAGCTTCATACTGCAGTTACCTCCCAAGGCTTTCCGCCTGCCCGGACGCAGCGGCTCCCTGTCCCCCGAAATCAAAAGGCAGACACTGGTATCAGGTCTGCCAATAGAGATCCAATGGCGGACAGGCCGTCCTTCCGCGGTTCCTGTCCCCTCACTGATAGTCGTGGTTTATCGGTACCACGGTAGAAACATTCGAGCCGTACTATATTCGAATCTATATCAGCATTTTATAAATTGTGAAGGGGAATTCCCCCAGAGGAAATTCCCCTTTAAATAGTAACCCAAAACGGTCGGAATGTCAATTGAAACGGGCCTTCAAGACCGCTTTTTTTCGGGTTTTTTCGAGCTGCGTCAAAAGCGCTCCGCGCCGCTTCCCCGAAGCTCCGCGAACGCGCATTTTCAGGCGTTCTTGAGCTTCCCACCGGCTGCCAGGACGGCGCTCTCGGCCAGTATCAGGGTCGGGTCCAGCGTCGGCATCCCGGCATCGATCAGCTCGAACGCGATCGGGAGCTCCGTGCACGCGAGAAGGAGGACTTCCGCGCCCTTCTCTTTCATCTCCGCGAGCAGCTCCGGTATCGCGACGTCGGAGAAGTCCATGTTCCCGGCTTTGACCTTTTCATAGATGAGCTTCATCAAAGTGTCCTGCCCCGCCTCGCCCGGGTCTATCGCTTCTATGCCGAGCTCTTCCAGGGCTTTCCTGTAGATGCCCGAGGCGATGGTGCCTTTGGTCGCCAGGATGCCCGCGCGGCTGTAGCCCATCTGCTTCGCCCGTTCGGCGGTCAGCCTCGGCATGTGGAGCACGGGGACTCCCGCCGCAGCGCAAACTCCGTCATAGAAAAAGTGAGCCGTATTGCAGGGCATCATCAGGACCTCCGCGCCGATCGATACCAGCTTGCGGGCGCTGTCTGTCATCGCGGGGAGCGGATCCGCGCCGCCGTACAGTATGGCCGCGGTCCTGTCCGGAATGTTCGTGTTGCAGTCGATGAAGACCCTGATATGGTCCTGGTCCTTCGCCGCCTCCGTCCTGTCGACTATCTTCTGCGCCAGGTCATAGGTCGCGGACGGGCCCATGCCTCCGATTATCCCCAAAGTTTTCATGATCGTTTCTCCGTTTTCTTATTGCATGCTTATGCGCCTTTTTTCATCATGGATTGCAGTTCTTGCAGGGATCGTAGCCTCGATTTATCATCTCCTGCCTCGTCACTCCATAGAAATACACTTTATTGCTCTCTTTCATCTGATTCACGCTTCTACACCACGGATAATGGAACTTGCGCGTATTCCTGTTGCCTATATAATCGTATAACGGCTCCCCCGGATCAGCCCTTGTAGGTGGACATTCAATAGTGCATTGTGCTTCAGCGCCATCATAGCTTATAACGAACGTTTCATTCCTGCCGCCAGACAGTGTAGCCGTATGATTCAGGCTCGCCTGTGAGGTGACATCCTCCCTGACGTTTCCGTCTTTATATGTGTCATCCGAGTATACCGCAGTTACAACAAAGCCATCAAGATCGTCGATAACGGTTCCCTCAGAGTTGCTGCCTGTATAATCGACTTCAAGCGTCATTTTGGTCGAGCACTGAACGTTGTACGATGCCGACTCTTCACCATACTTTACTCCGAATTCCCGCGACCTATTTGCCTCTAACGTTCCTGGATTCGCCAATGTGCATTTGCCAGTGACGTCCAGTTCCGTATCTGCTTCCCCCGGGGTAGTATAAACCGCATTTACAGTAAAATTAGACAGGTCATCGACTTTGGTCCCTCTGACTGTCGGTCCGTTGTAATAGACCTTAAGCATCGAGTATTCAGATGTACAAGTTATCGGCAAAGATTCCTTTTTAGTCGTTCCGTTATAGGTGTATGAAATCTCGTACACCGTAGTTTCTCCAAGCTTCAGTCCATCCTTGTCCCCTGCTATCTCCACATCGTCTTTGACGTCTCGTGTAATCCCGTTATCAAATACTGCTTCAGCACTGAATCCAGCAGACCTTTCCGAGAGCTTTGCCCCTATCCTTGTCGTTCCATCATATGCGATCTCGAGGGAGGTCAAATGTGCGGGGACATAGTCCATTAAGCCAATATTATCCAGTAAGGCAGGGA
>JAFWFF010000123.1 GCA_017515765.1 Bacillota bacterium
CTGAACGTCCGCGACAAATCCGCAGGACCCGCGGCCCAGAACGTGATCTTCCTCTCCGCGGACGCCTTCGGCGTGCTTCCGCCGGTATCCATCCTGACCCCGGAGCAGACGCAGTACTACTTCCTCTCCGGCTTCACCGCCAAGCTGGCAGGTACCGAGCGCGGCATCACCGAGCCGACACCGACCTTCTCCGCCCGCTTCGGACAGGCCTTCCTGGAGCTCCACCCGACCAAATATGGCGAAGAGCTCGTCAAGAGGATGAAGGCCAGCGGCGCCAAGGCTTACCTGGTAAACACCGGTTGGAACGGCACAGGAAAGCGCATCTCGATCAAAGACACCCGCGGCATAATCGACGCGATCCTCGGCGGAGACATCAAGACCGCCCCGACCAAGGTCATCCCCTACTTCAACCTCGAGGTGCCGACCGAGCTTCCGGGCGTAGACCCCGCGATCCTCGACCCGAGAGACACCTACGCCGATCCTTCCGTCTGGGAGGAGAAGGCAAAGGACCTCGCCGGCCGCTTCATCAAGAACTTCCACAAATACGAGTCCAACGAAGCAGGCAAAGCCCTCGTGGCCGCCGGTCCTCAGCTGTAAGCCGGGGATCCGGCGCTGACGCCGGGCAGCGCCAAATACATCGACGCAACACAAAAACGGCTTGAAAAAGCCGTTTTTTGCTGTCTGAGGGCATCTTACGTCACATCAGTCTTACCATCGCGGCGCCCGCTATCATTATCGCAAGGCCGGCGACCGTGCTCAGGCCGATCTTTTTCTTCTGAGTTCCGAAGATCCCGAACCTGTCGACCAGGACGCTTCCCAGGGTCACGCCGCCGGTCGTCGCCAGCACGGTCAGGCCTACCCCGAGTATCTTTACGAAGTACACAGACCCGAGCACGCACGTCCCGCCGAAGACTCCGCCGATCCAGATCCACCACGGGTCTTTTGCGCCGGGGGCGCCTTTGATCGCTAAGCGGTTCCTCATGAGTATATTGATCACGGCGAGGGTCAGCGTCCCGACCGCGAATGACGTGAGGGAGCTCTTGAGCGAGGAGTCCAGAAGCCTCCCCAGATACCCATTCACGGCCGCCTGGCACGCGGACATCATTCCTATGCCTATACCGGCTATGCGCAGGAGCCACAGCCTGCCCGGGCCCGCGGCCCTCTCATGCGTCCCCGAAGCGTTCTCTGTGCTTCTCGAAAGCGTAACTATAAGCAGGCCGCAGAAGACCATCGCGGCTCCGGCAAGGCGGAATGGCGTCACGGGGATGCGCTCCGCTTTGATCAGTCCGAAATGGTCTATGATGATTCCCATGACTATCTGGCCGGCTATGGGGAAGATCGAAGTCTGGACGCTCCCGAGCGCCGACATCAGGGGAATATTCCCTGTTACTATGATGGCTCCGAGGCAGCCTCCCAGCCAGATCCAGAACGGCGCGGCGAGGGTGTCCGCAGTGAAGACGTTCAGGCTTCGCTCCAGGATCAAAGTCGTGACCAGGAGGAAGGCCGTCCCCACAGCAAAGGAAATAAGGGAAGCCGCAAACGGGCTCCCGACCCTTTGCCTCAGTCTGGTATTGACGCCGGTCTGCGCCGGCATAGTGAATCCGATGAGTATCGCGATGATGAGAGTCATTCCGTCCCCCTGTCCTTCTGTTAAAATAATACTCCTGTTTGTCCGGAAACGCAAAAGGCGGCCTGAAACCGAACTTCAGCCGCCTTAAGTTTTCGGGATCCCGGCGCGTTTGGATCAAACTCTGTTTTTCCTTACGGACGAATGACCTTGAACCTTGACGAATAAATCATAACATCCATAATAACGATCTACGTTTACGTTGAACTCTTAACGCCCACACTCGGCCTAGACTGGAAGCGGCCGGGATCCCCGGGTGGTGATGCGCGATCAGCTGCCTTTTCGCGCTACAGTGTCACGTTTATCTCCATGCTCTCCGTGGAGTTCACGATATCGAGGGCGAGCTGGAGAGAAGTCATCAGGTCGTAGACCTTCTGGTACTCTTCTTCCGCTTCTTCGGCGTCGTAGTTGGTGACGGTGTAGTCTATCAAAGAGCCGCTGCTCAGATAGCTCTCTACCCTCTCTCTCGGGAGACGCGCGGCCATCAGCTGCAGCGTCTTCGCGCGCTGGCGGAGTTGCGGGAGATAGATCAGGGCCTGGTCTATCGTGAGGCCGTCAAAACCCGGGAGGGTATGGTTGACGTTGAATACGTTCACGGCGTGTTTGACTTCGCGGAGCTTTGCCTTGAGCTCGTCCATGGTGTCCTGGGCCTTGCGGAAGTCGTAAGCCGGCCTTACAGCCTCGACGTCCTCCCCGAGGGCAGCTCTGAAAACACTGCTCTTGCTTTCGGCGCTTTCAGCTTTCAATATGGCGTTCTCGAGCTTTTTGATCAGTTTTCCTGCCTGCGCAGATGTGTATCTCATATCTTTCACCTCCTGCTTTTCGCATTTACGGTCGGTAATATCTTTTGTCACACCCGGTATTAAGTTGTATAGGTGCCGCCTTCGGGTCTGCGCGGGATCACCGCTCCCTCCGGCCAGTTCGTATTCTACGTCATCCGGGGCCGCCTGTCATTAAACCTGTGGTATAATCCGCGGCGCCTGCATGTTCCACCGCTGCGCAGGCAAAAAAGAAAAATCCCCGCCGTCATTATCGACGGCGAGGATCTCTTCCATTGACACGCCCAGGATGCCGGAGAGGGCGAGCAGGTTGTCCACTGTCGGGAGAGCCGCCCCGTGCTGCCATTTGTAGATGGCCTGCGGAGTGCTGAAGCCGAACATGTCCTGCAGTTCCCTCACGCTTATCCCGCGGTCTTTGCGGAGCCTCGAGATGTTGGTCCCGGTCTTCTGCATATCGATGCTTGGAAATGTCATCATGTGAACCTCCTATTCTTCAGTTGGCTAGGAACTGTAAAAAAAACGCACGCAAAACAAAAGCTCTGTCTTCCACCTTTGTTTGCGTGCCTCATAAGAGGTTCTGATGTATTCTAGCACATCATTTCATTGCTGTCACCTGTTTTTTTGCTAAACCTGCGCGGTCGCTACAATTGCCCGTCCCGGCTCTGCCTTACGCACCAGAGCGAAGTCGTGACTATGATCACCACCGCCCCGATCAAAGCGAACCTGCCCGGCACCTCGCCGTAGAACAATGCGACCCAGACCGGGTTCGCCATCGGCTCGAGCATCCCGATCAGCGAGCAGGCCAGCGCCGAGATGTGGCTCGAAGCGTAGGCGTACAGCGCGTAAGGAAGTCCCAATTGTATTATTCCCAGGATCAGTATGAACAAAACTTCCCTGGGTTCCGCATGGAACGGCTCGACCGCGAATCCGGCGAGACCGGCTATCGCAGTGATGAACTGTCCGAAGAACAGCCCGTTGAAGCGCTCCTCCAGATCTTTGGCTTTGGCGGAGGCCGTGAACATTATGCCCATGGCCACTCCGGCGAGTATCGCGAGAATGTTTCCGACTATGTTTCCCGGGGTGATCTTGTCAAGGAAGAACAGGGTCATGCCGGCGAGGCAGAGGATCACCGCGGCGACGTCGTATTTCTTGGCGCGCTCCTTAAGGAAGATCACCGCTATGAACAGCACCCACACCGGGCATGTATACTGCAGGACTATCGCGTTGGCTGCCGTGGTCATCTTGTTCGCGGAGATGAAGGTCAGCATGCCGAAAGCGTTGGAACCGCCCAGTATAAGGGCGGTCCTGCTCGGCTTTACGCGGTACCCGGACTTCTTCATTATGATGAGAAGCACCAGGGTCGATATCATGCTCCTGACGCTGGCGATGACCAGCGGGTTCCAGGATATCATTTTGATCAGGATGCCGCTGATGCTCCACATGAGAGCACAGACGACCATCGCGAGAGTAGCTTTGTTTTTTTCGTTCATCACTTAACGGTCTTAGATACGGCTTACGGCATCTTGCAGCCGCACTCCGGGCAGAATTTGCCGGTCACCTCTCTGCAGCCGCATTCGGGGCAGGTCCGGGTCCCGGGCTTCTTTGAGAACAGGCCGCCGAACGGGTTTCCGCCGCCCGAGCCTGTTCCGGTCTTTTTCTCTGAAATGAGCATATCGTCCTTCAGGCAGCCCTTCAGCAGGCCGATGAATTCGTCGGCAGCGTCCGCGTGCCCGTGCTGCCGGGCGGCTTTGACGTTGATGTCATACCGCACTGCAGAGAGCCCGCCCGATCCGCTCTGATCAAAGATCAGGTTCATCGTTGATCCGGTCGAAACGTCTGTCGGCTGGTACTTCGGGTCCGTATCCTCTTTCAGGACGGCCCAGGAAGGCATGTTCTCCCTTTCGGCAATAGCCGCGATCTTCTGAGCGACGGAAGGGTCGGCCCTGTAGATCTTTACGGTCACGTTCTTCATGCCCTTCTTCTCTTCGTCGGTCAGCTGCCAGACGCCCGGCGTGGTCTCGTCGAGGTCCAGTGACGTTGATTCGTAACTGTCAACCATCATCCCGCTCCGCCAGGAGTTCCAGCCGCAGCCGGTCAGTTTTCCGCAGGATTTTTTGTCTGCCATGCCGCATCCTCCGATCCGCTTACTGCCTGCCTTTGATCATCAAAGCTTGACGAAATCGCTCGCCGGGTGTTTGCACAGCGGGCAAATGAAGTCTTCCGGAAGCTCCTCGCCCTCGTAGACATATCCGCAGATGCTGCAGACCCAGCCCTTCTTCTCCTCCTGCGGCCTCGGCTTGACGTTCTTCTGATAGAAGGAATACGTCATGGTCTCGACGCTGTTCAGGACGACGGACTCGGTGATGTCGCAGATGAACATCCAGTGCGAACCCATGTCCACGGTGTCGGTGACCTTCAGGGAGATATACGCGTTGGAGTATTTGGTCAGGAATGCGACTCCGTTGGAGGAGACGTCAAAGTGCTCGTAGCCGGCGAATTTGTCGACGTCGCGGCCCGACTGGAACCCGAAGTGCTGGAATACCTGGAACGGCGCCTGCTCGTTCAGGCAGCAGACATTCATGACTCCGGTCTTCAGGACCATTTCGGTCGTGTAGTTGGCTTTGTTCAGGCTGACCGCGATGCGGTTCGGGCTGCTCGCGACCTGGGAGACCGTGTTGGCGATCTGGCCGTTCTGCTTCGCGCCGTCAGCGGCGGTGACCACATAGAGTCCGTAACCGATCTTGAACAAAGCGGTCGGGTCGATCTTCTTGTCCTCTTCGACCACGACCTTCTCATATCCCTCGGCGAGCTCGTC
>JAFWFF010000124.1 GCA_017515765.1 Bacillota bacterium
GGTGATAGCGGAATCGGCCGAAGCAGCCGCGAAGTACGGAGCGTCAGCCGTTGCGGTACCCCAGGTGGATACCATATTCGAAAGCGCGGACGGCGTTACGGTGGACGCGGTACCTGACCGCAGGAGGCTTTTCGACGCCCAGACCCCGCAGGCATTCATGGTCTTGAAGCTGATAGAGCTTTACGGAGGCCTTTCGGAAGAGGAAAAGGAGATACTGACCGACGGGGCGAAGATATTCGTCACAAAGGGCGAGCCTGTCGGGATAGTCATTGGAGATACAGAGAACATCAAGATCACTTATCCAGCCGACCTCATAACCGCTGAAGCGATCCTTCAGTCCGGAAGAGGACCCGCGCCGGAGAAAGGAAAGAAAGAATGAACGCAGCACTTATAATAGCCGGGGGATCCGGGAAAAGGATGGGGCATGACATCCCCAAACAGTTCATTAAGATCGAAGGCAAACCGATAATCATCTATACGCTGGAGGCTTTTGAGCAGCACCCCGGGATCGACGCCATCGAAGTAGTATGTCTCGACGGCTGGCAGGAGATCCTGCTCGCCTATGCCGAGAAATTCGGAATAAGCAAACTGAAATGGGTAGTTACCGGCGGCGGCTTTGCCCAGGAATCGATCAAAAATGGAGTGTTCGGGCTGCGCGACAAGCTCTCTGACGACGATATAGTGATCGTTCACGACGGAATCCGCCCGATGGTGGACGACGACGTGCTGACCGACGTAATAGTGAAATGCGGGAAGTACGGGAACGCTGTGACTTCGCTTCCCTATAACGAGCAGATCTTTGTAAAGCAGGACGAGGAAACGACCAGGCAGTACATCCCGAGAGACACCTTAAGGCGCGTGCAGACTCCGCAGGCCTACAGATACGGGCTGCTGTACGACTCGTACAAGCGCGCATTCGAGGAGAAGATCGGCATCTCCGAATCCTCATATACCAATACCATGATGGTGGACTTAGGCGAAACGCTCTATTTCGCAGCAGGTTCTGACAAGAACATCAAGCTCACGACCCAGGACGACCTGGAACTCTTCCGCGCGCTCATGCGCATCAAAGGAATGTAGGGAGGCAGCGTTGAACTTTTTTGATCAGAAAGACTACATAAAGGATCTGGAGTATATCTGCGCCGGATCCCCGGTCGGGGAACTGGAGGGCTCGAGCGTGCTCATCGCCGGCGCGGGAGGGCTCATAGCGTCCCAGCTCACCGAAGCGCTCCTTTGGTACGACCTAGCAGCGGAGCACAAGATCCGCGTTACAGCTCTTATGAGGGACCGGAAGAAAGCTGAGGAACGGTTTGCCGCGCATCTCGGGAAACCGTATTTCTCGCTTCTGATCCAGGACGTCACAGAGCCTGTGAAAGACGAGTCCGTCCGCCCGGACTACATAGTCCACGCTGCCTGCAGCGCCCATCCCATTGCATATGCTGAGGACCCTGTGGGCGTAATGCGCGCGAACTTCCTGGGCACTGACAACCTGATGAAGCTCGCCGTGCGGAGCGGGAGCCGCGGTTTCCTGCTCGTCTCTTCCTCAGAGGTCTACGGAGAGGACTCTTCCGTGACCGAGTGGAAGGAAGACATGAGCGGGCATACCGACCCGGTGAATCCCAGAAATTGCTACGGAGAGAGCAAAAGAGCCGCTGAAGCGCTTTGCTCATCCTACTCAAAACAATACGGGATAAGGACCGTGTCGGTAAGGCCGGGACACGTCTACGGGCCCGCGATGACCAGGACCAATAGCCGCGCGGACGCCCAGTTCTTCAGAAACGCTCTCGCGGGGGAGAATATCCTGATGAAGAGCCCCGGGCTCCAGATGAGGTCCTACCAGTATTCCGCGGACACCGTATGCGGCATACTGACAGCCCTGGTGCGCGGCGAGAGCATGAACGCGTACAACATCGCGAACCCCGCGTCAAACGTCACCATTAGAGATTTTGCCGAAGCCATCGCGCGGGAAGCGGGAGTGGAGATCGAGTTCAGCGATCCGGACTTCCGCGAGAAGAGCGGTTACTCCCTGATGAGCAGAAGCGTTCTGAACATCGACAAACTCAGGAGCCTCGGATGGGAACCGGGGATCGGGCTTGAAGAGGGAGTGAGGCGCACCGCGGCTATCCTGAAAGGGTGTGGATACTGAAATGAGACCGAAGATAAGCGTCATAGTGCCTGTTTACAACGTGGAAGACTATCTGGTCGGAATGCTGAAGGACGTGGAGAACCAGACTTTCCGCGACTTTGAGGTGCTGATGGTGGACGACGGGAGCACGGACCTGTCCGGAGAGATAATCGACGAGTTCGCCAGGATGGATACGCGCTTCAGAGCGTTCCACCAGGAGAACAAAGGCGCCGCTGAAGCCAGAAATCTCGGCATAGACGAGGCTTTGGGCGACTATGCGGTATTCTGGGACGGAGACGACAGCGTCCCGAAGAATGCCCTTGAGAAGCTCTACAAAGCCGCTGTGCGCGAGAATGCCGACATGGTGGTCGGGATAATGCAGATGGACCATCTGGGCGAGAGAAACATCACCGTGACAAAGCAGCTTGCCCGTCAGAAAGTGATCCCCCGCACGGATATCCACTTCATAAACGCTCTTTCCTGCGGCTGCAAGATGTTCAGGCTCGGATTCATAAGGGAAGAGGGGCTCCGTTTCGAGAGCATCAAGCATTCCGAAGACGGGGTATTCACCTATAAGTCGGTACGCAGGGCAGGGAAGATAGCAGGATGCGATTCCATCGTCTACACGTACGTCATAAGGCCGTTCTGGGGGAATACCTCTGCGACACAGGTGATAGACCGCGAATACCTTGAAGAACTGTTCAGGTCGCACGACCGCATCACGGAGGAAGCGCTAGGCATCGCCAAAGAGATGACCAAAATTGAGGCGGAGAGATATATCTCCAGGCTTTTCGTCAGATTCCTCAACGTAGAGATGCTCGGAGGCTTCTACAGGCGCCTCTGGCGTTCGGAGGAGGATATAGTCCCCGTCATTGCGGATCGGATGGAGAAGCTTAAGGATTTCATCCTGCCGGACGACATGAGCTCACTTATCAAAGCGAATTCCGACATCTTCCGCTGCGGCAGGCTGCTCACGAGGGAGGAGCTCCTGGACGAGGCGGAAGTCAATGTCCTGATGAGCGGCAAGGCTCTCGGAAGCGGTACTCTTCCTTTACTTAAGAGCCTGCTCAACCAGACCATGCCGAAATTCCGCATCATCATGGACGAGGATGCACGCGCGGAGCTTCCGGCTGATGCGGCTCTTCCTTTCAACGCGGAGGTCGTTCCCGGAGCCGGCTGCCTTACGGATCTCGTGCGCAAGGCAAGAGGAGAATACGTATACATATGCGAGCCGGGCATTTTCCCGGGAAAGGACAGCTTCCGCAAGCTTATCAAAGCGGCTTCGGAAACCCGCGACGTTTTCTGCGCTTCTGCCATGATAAGGGACTACAACGGGAGGAATTACAGCGTTTCGCCCGAGATGAGCGGACAGTACGGGCCTCTCGGAAAGAGCACGCTGTACGGAAAACTCGACAAAAACTACGGAAACAAGCTGTTCCACAGATCGGACCTGGCGGGGAATCCCGGAAGCGCAGAACAGATCGCTGCCGGAGAACCGCCTGTCAACTATAATATTTTGCCGTCAACCAGAACGAGAGACGGTTCTTTCATAAGGAACACGAGAGGATCGCGCGCAGGGGGAGGAAGGGCTTACCGCACTGACCTTCTCCCGATAGGCAGCATCCTTAACAGGGCTTCCGCGGGAGCCGTCGAGATAGCCAAGAAAAGGATCTCGAGCGAAGACGCCGCAAAGATCCTCCGCGTTTTCGGAAAGAAGCTGGAAAAGTAGATGAATGTGCTGATCAGTGCCGCCAAGGCCGTCCTGAACCTCATATTTGCCGTTTTCAAGCTTTTTCCCGTCAGGGACAAGGTAACTTTGATCAGCCGTCAAAGCGACGCTGTAACGCTTGATTTTGCGCTTCTGGACGCCGCGATCAAAGAGGAGAGCCCCGCGACCGCGACCGTCATCCTCTGCCGCACGATGGGCAGGGGGACAGGCGGAAAGATCGCGTACTGCTTCCATATGCTCAGGCAGATGTATCACATAGCGACTTCCCGCCGGGTAGTTCTGGACTCCTACTGCATCGCCGTGAGCAATCTGAGGATGCGACCGGAGACCGTCGTTTTCCAGATCTGGCACGCCATCGGGCTCATGAAGAAGTTCGGGCTCAGCATCGCAGGAAATGGCGGAGAAGGCAGGGACATAAAGCTTGCGGACGCTCTCAACATGCACAGGAACTACGACCGCATCATGGTGAACAGCGAGATCGCGATCCCGGCTTTTTCAGAGGCTTTCGGCTATCCTGCAGACCGTTTCTTCATCGGTTCGCTCCCCAGGGTCGACCTGATAACGTCTGAGAGGTACAGGGAAGAGAAAGCAAAGGAGATCCTGGCGCGCTATCCGGAGATAAGGCGCGCCAGGGAGGAAGGCCGCACGGTCGCGGTCTACGCGCCAACCTTCAGGGTCGGCCGCGATATCTCGGGATATATCGAGGAACTGTCCGAAGCGCTCGACCGGAACGGGACGCTCCTTATAGTTAAGAAACACCCCATCATGGAAGTCCCCGACGTGAAGGGGAGCATGATAGTCGACACGGATTTCTCCACCATGGAGATGCTTTGCGCAGCGGACGTCGTCATCTGCGACTATTCAGCGGTGGTCTTCGAGGCCGCGCTCATGGGCAAAAAGCTGCTCTTCTATGCCTTTGATCTCGACGAATACAAAGGCAGGCGCGATTTCTACATAGATTACGCAGCCGAAGTCCCCGGAGAGATCTGCAGGACAGGGGAAGAGGCGGCCGCGGTCATCGCGGATGACCGTTTTGATCCCGCGCGCGTCCGCGGATTCGCCGAAAAATACGTGACCGTGAGGCACGACGCGTCAAAGCTCCTGGCGGAGCGCATCCTGGAAGGCTGAAACGCCTGTCAAAAAACAGGCTGCCGCGCGCGCAAAGATATGGTGACGGTACTGTACCTCTTGCGCAATATATGGTATAATCTATCGGAATTTGTTTTGAATGTCGATCGCGAGGTGCAGTATGGAACCAAAGTATAAGAGAGTCCTTCTTAAAGTCAGCGGCGAAGCTCTTGCAGGAGAGCAGAAGTTCGGTATCAGCGATGAGATGACCAACGCTGTGGCGGAGCAGATCAAAGAGGTCCACGACCTCGGGGTCGAGATCGCGATCGTGGTGGGCGGCGGCAACTTCTGGAGAGGAAGGAGCAGCGAGAACATGGACCGCGCCACAGCTGACTATATGGGAATGCTCGCCACCGTGATCAACGCGCTCGCCCTTCAGTCCGCCCTTCTCAACAAGGGAGTCAAGGCCAGGGTCCAGACGGCGATCGAGATGAGAGAGATCGCGGAGCCCTATGCCAGGATGAAGGCGATAAGCCGCCTGGAGCATAAGGACGTGGTCATATTCGGAGCAGGCACAGGCAACCCGTTCTTCTCCACGGATACCACGGCGGCGCTCAGAGCTCTCGAGATGGACGCGGAGGTGATCCTCCTGGCAAAGAACGTCGACGCGGTGTATTCAGACGATCCGGACACGAATCCGGACGCGGTGAGATACGATACGCTGACCCATATGGAAGTACTGGAGAAGAATCTTAAAGTCATGGACCTTACAGCAGCCACGCTGTGCAGGGACAACAACATAGCCATTCACGTTTTCGGTATCTCCGGCGAAGGCAACATCATGAAGGCTGTCTGCGGCGAGAAGATCGGAACCATCATCAAATAGCAAGGAGGGTGTCATGAGCAATAAGAGTTTGGAAGAAAGAATAAGCAAGAGCAAAGACGTGCTTCGCTCGGATCTGAATACGGTGAGAGCCGGCAGAGCGAATGCCGCTCTTCTTGACAAGGTCATGGTGGATTATTACGGAATGCCCACTCCGCTTAAGAGCATCGCCAACATATCCACGCCGGATCCCAGGACTTTGATGATCATGCCTTTTGATCCGAAGTCCATCACGGATATCGAGAAGGGCATCAACAAGGCTGACATAGGCATCAACCCGTCCAACGACGGAAAATGCATCCGCCTGGTCATCCCACAGCTCACGGAAGAGCGCAGAGTCGAACTGACCAAGACCATCAAGAAGATGGGCGAGGAGACAAAGGTCGCAGTCAGAAACCTCAGAAGAGACGTTATCGACAAGTTCAAAAAACAGCAGAAGGCCGGAGAGATCTCCGAGGACGAGCTGAAGGGCGAGCTTGAGGACGTCGAGAAGATCATCGAAGCCGCGATCAAAGATATCGACAAGATCGTTGCCGAAAAGGAAAAGGAAGTCATGGAAGTCTGAAAAGGCTCCGGCTTTTCTTCCGGCTGTCGCGCTTACGGCGCGATAGCTTTGTATTTGAGAGGACGATAAATGTACGAAGAACTTAAGAAGGCCAAATTACCGGTCCACGTAGCTATCATAATGGACGGTAACGGCAGATGGGCATCCGCGAGGAAGCGCCCGAGGCTTGCAGGGCACAACGCCGGAATGAAGGCCATGACAGAGATAGTCAGGGCAGCCTCCGATATGGGGATAAAGTATCTCACCGTCTACGCTTTCTCCACGGAGAACTGGAAAAGATCCGTTGAGGAGGTCGGCGGGATCTTTGATCTCCTGGTGAAATACGTCGCCAAGGAGCTTCAGGAACTTAAGGACAACAACGTCCGCGTGCGCGTCCTGGGAGACTACAGCGTCATTCCGGAAGCCGCCAGGAAGAGCCTGGAGCTCACCCTCGCGGAGACCGAGGCCAATACAGGGATGCAGTTCAACATAGCGCTGAATTACGGCAGCCGCGCCGAGATAGTCCGCGCAGTGAACGCTTTGATCAGGGAACGCGAGGAGAGCGGATTCCGCGCGCAGATAACGGAGGAGATGATCTCGAAGCATCTCTATACCGGCCGGGAGAACGGAAACATTCCCGATCCGGACCTTATCATAAGGACCAGCGGAGAGGAGCGCATAAGCAATTTCCTCCTCTGGCAGTGCGCATACAGCGAATTCGCCTTTACCGACACTCTCTGGCCGGACTTCACTCCGGAGATGCTGAAGGACATCATACTTGAATACGGGAAGCGCGACAGGCGCTTCGGAGGAAGAAAATGAAGACGCGGATAATAGCGGGAGTATGCATGGTGCCGCTCCTGATCTTCGTTTACCTGGGCGGATACCCGCTCATGGCTGTCGCTCTGGCGGTAGGGATCATAGGCTGTCACGAACTGATCAAAGGCTTCGAGGCGCTCGACATACACGCCTCCAGGCCCATAGCGTTCGCGCTCCTGGTCCTGCTGTATGCGCTGGATTTCGCGTTCCCGGATGACCCGGCGGCGATCGGAGCATGGCTTGCTGCTTCAGTCATAGTGAGCCTCCTGTTCCTGTTCAAGATCGACGGACATAAGGCGGAAGACGCGGTGGTCACTTTGTTCTCCGTGGCGTACGTCGGCTTCCTGTCGTTCCACATAGTCCTGATCGACCAGCTGCCCGAGCACGGAGTACTGATCTGGCTCGTGCTGATAACCGCTTTCGGGACGGATATCTTTGCTTATTTCAGCGGATACTTCCTCGGAAGGCATAAGCTCTGTCCCGCGCTTTCCCCGAAGAAGACCGTTGAGGGCGCGGTCGGGGGCATGCTCGGATCCGCTTTGCTCAGCGTGGTATTCGGGCTGATCTTCGCACGGAAGATCCTGGTGCACTGCCTGATCATCGGCCTCATCGGCTCGGTCTTCGCTCAGTGCGGCGATCTCTCCGCGTCCGCCCTCAAGCGCAGGATGGGCATAAAGGACTACGGGAACCTGATCCCGGGCCACGGCGGCATACTTGACAGATTCGACAGCGTATTGTTCACCGCACCGTTCATCTATTACTATATCAGGCTGGCTGTATTGAGATGAGAAGAGTAACGATACTCGGAAGCACCGGTTCCATAGGGACCCAGTCGCTTTCCGTCATAAGAGAAAACAGAGACCGCTTTTCAGTCGCCGCGCTTGCGTGCGGCAGAAACACCTCGCTTCTTAAGGAGCAGATCGCCGAATTCCGACCGGAGCTCGCAGTCTGCGCTTCTGAGGAGGACAGGAAAGAACTGGCCGGATGGGCAAAGGCTCAGGGGATCGTTCTGGAGACAGCCTCAGGCGACGAAGGTGTTATAGAAGCTTCGCGCTATGACTCGGATATAGTCCTGAATTCCCTTATGGGAGTGAGGGGACTTCTCCCCACATATAACGCGGTCAAAGCCGGACGCGACGTCGCGATAGCGAACAAGGAGACCCTAGTCGCAGGCGGCGCCGTCATCATGGAGGAGGTCAGAAGATCCGGGGTGAGATTCCTTCCGGTGGACAGCGAGCACAGCGCCATTTTCCAGTGCCTCGAAGGAAACCGCGGAAAAGAGATCAAGAGAATACTCCTTACAGCCTCCGGCGGACCCTTCAGGGGATATACAGCCGGACAGCTTAAGGACGTGACCGCGCGCGACGCGCTCAAGCATCCGAACTGGACGATGGGGCAGAAGATCACCATAGATTCCGCCACGATGATGAACAAAGGCCTCGAGATCATAGAAGCCAGATGGCTTTTTGATGTTCCCCCCGAGAAGATCGAGGTCCTGGTCCACCCGCAGAGCATAGTCCACTCAGCTGTGGAATTCTGCGACAACGCCGTGATCGCGCAGCTCGGGACGCCAGATATGAGGGTGCCCATAAGCGTTGCCCTCGGATATCCGGACAGGCTTCCGAACAGCGAACCCGGGCTGGATTTCTTCGGCAAGGGAAAGGACCTTACTTTCGAGAAGCCCGACGAGAAGACCTTCAGCTGCCTCGCCCTCGCGAAAGAAGCCATACGGCTCGGGGGCACATACCCCGCTGCGATGAACGGCGCGAACGAAGTGCTGGTCGACCGGTTCCTGAAAGGACGCATCGGCTTTACCGACATTTGCTCGATCAATGAGGAAGTCCTCTCGAGGCATGAGTCCGTGCGGGATCCCGGCCTTGACGAGATACTCGGGGCTGACGCCGCTGCAAGAAGAGAGGCGCTGGCCATAATGGAGAGACAGAAATAAGATGACTACCATAATCCTGGTCGTGCTGCTGTTCGTGCTTTTGATCTTTCCTCACGAGCTCGGACATTTCCTGGCAGCAAAGGCCTGCAACGTAAAAGTGAACGAATTCTCATTCGGCATGGGCCCCGTCCTTATCAGCAAAAAGGGCAGGGAGACCCTCTATTCCGTGAGGATGATCCCGATCGGCGGATTCTGCGCCATGGAGGGTGAGGATACCGAAGATTCCGGAGAAAACCCGAGAGCCTTCAACAACAAGCGCTGGTGGCAGAAGATCATCATTTTGCTTGCCGGAGTCACGATGAACGTCCTCATCGCTTTTGTCGCGCTTTCGATAGTATGCGGCGCACAGGGGACGATCGAGAACACCCTCGCGGCAGTACCCGAGACCGGTCCCGCATATGAAGCCGGCATCAGGCCGGGCGATTCGATCATAATGGTAAACGACACTGAGACTTCTACATGGTATGAAGTGACGGGCGCCCTTCAGGATGAGATGAAGCCCGGAGAGCCTGTCACCATTACTGTGTCAAGGAACGGTGAGAAGCTCAGCTTCTCGATGATCCCGGTCGAGTCGGGAGACCGCCTCGTCATAGGCGTCGAAGCCACAGTCGTGCACAGCTTCGGAAGCGCAGTCAAAGGCGGAGCCGCCATGACAGGGGAGCTTGCGGGAAGCCTGCTGGATTCGATAAGGAGCATAATCCATTCCGGAAACGTCCTTGAGGAAGTGTCCGGGCCTGTCGGAGTAGTCCAGATAGTAAGCGAGACGTCCAGCTACGGCATCTATTACTATCTGTTCCTCCTTGCCCTGATCAGCCTCAACCTCGCGTTTTTCAACCTCCTGCCTTTCCCGGCTCTCGACGGGGGCAGGATAGTGTTCGTGATAATCAGGATGATAACCGGAAAGGCGATAAGCGCGAGGGCAGAAGCTACGGTCCACGCGATAGGCATGGTACTTTTGATCGCGCTGGCGCTCGTCGTTACCGGCAGCGACATCATGAAGCTTATAAGGGGTTAATATGAGTTCGACAGCCTCGGTAAAAGTAAGAGATATAATGATTGGCGGGGGCGCCCCCGTATCGATCCAGTCGATGACCAACGTGTCCTCCCGCGATGAGGAGGCACTTCTCGGACAGATCGCGGAACTGACCGGAGCCGGCTGCCAGATCGTAAGGATCGCGGTCCCCGACGAGGAATCCGCTGCCGTGCTCGCGAAAGTGCGCCGAAGAACCGACGTCCCATTGGTCGCGGACATCCATTTTGATCACCGCCTCGCGATCAAAGCCGTCGAAGCAGGCGCGGACAAGATCCGCATCAACCCGGGAAACATCGGGTCTGACGAAAAGGTCAGGGAAGTGGTAAGAGCCGCGAAAGACGCCGGTATACCGATCAGGGTCGGAGTAAACTCAGGCTCTCTCGAGCGCGATATCCTGGAAAGATTCGGGGGAGTTACCGCTGAAGGACTGTGCGAGAGCGCGGTCCGAAATCTCGAGAGGCTCGAAGACATGGGTTTTGACGACCTCGTGGTGTCGCTCAAGTCTTCTGACGTCGCGATGAACTATGAGGCTTACCGGCTCGTGAGCCGGAGAACGTCCCATCCGCTCCACATAGGAGTCACCGAAGCCGGGACGCTGAAACGCGGCATCATAAAGTCTGCCGTCGGTATCGGCGCGCTCCTTCTCGCCGGGATCGGAGACACCATGAGGGTCTCCCTTACTTCGGATCCGGTAAGAGAGGTGAAGCTCGCCCGGGATATCCTGGAGGCATGCGGCCTCAGGAAATGCGCGTACGACCTGGTATCCTGCCCGACCTGCGGAAGGACCGAGATAGACCTCGTGGGGCTCGCTGAGAAGGTAGACGAGGCGCTTTCCGGCCTCAGGCTCAGGAAAGGCATAAAGATCGCCGTCATGGGCTGCGTTGTCAACGGGCCGGGAGAAGCGCGGGGCGCGGACTACGGCGTCGCCGGCGGCAAAGGCAAAGGCGTGATCTTTTCACGCGGAGAGATAGTGAAGACCGTAAAAGAAGACAGGATCGTCGAAGAATTAATCAACACGATCCTTGAAGGAGAGTCGGGGAACCAGTTTAAATGATCGATCTGATTAGAAAGTGTATAGACGAATGCAATCCGGGCGGTCTGCCGGAATACGACCTTAAGATAACGAATACTATGCTTTCGGCCGAGGGCAGGACGCTCCGGATCTTTTTGTCGTCCGATCTTGTGCTGCCCGCGAAGGCGGAGGATACCGTCCGCGCCGTCATCACCGACCTTATCGGGATCAACGACGTGCATTTCGTCTATGATTATCACGATATCGACGGCCCGAACAAAGCCCTGTCTCTCAGAAACTACGTCCGCCATCTGATCAAAGAAGCCAACGGGGATTACACTTCCCTTACGTCGAGCATTATCGAGGACGGGGTGGAGCTTGAGTACGACTCGCTCCTCATACCCGTGACCGGGAAAGTAGCCGCGAAAATGCTGAACGACAGGCTTTCTTTCATGTTCAGGGAACTCATCAGGAAGGACCTGGGAGTTTCGGTCGATGTGGTGTTCGTAAGGGACGAAGGCGCTGCCGAGACCATAATCCAGGAGGTAGGCCAGGAGGTCCTCAGGGAGCTCAGGAAAGACGCGGAAGACGCCGAGAAACGCGCGGAGATAGCCCGCAAAGCCCTTAAGGACGAAGGAGGTAAGCCTGCTTTCACCGAAGACGAAAGCGATACCCCCAAGAGGGCGAGCGGCAAATGGGCCGCCGCCGCGATGGAAAGGAAGGCGAAGAACGCCGAAGCCAAGGGCGACATCCTGATGGGGATAAAGGAGATAACCGGAAAGTCCACTCCCTTATCCGGGATCGATCCCGATATGGGTACCGTAACGGTCGAGGGACGCGTCTTCGGAAGCGATGAACGGACCATCAGGAGCGGTGAAAAGCTGGTCTCCTATTTCCTTGCGGATAAATCCGGGAGCGGCTGCATCAAATCATTCGTTTCCGAGGCAAAATACGAAGAACTCGCCAAACTCATAAAGAACGGCGACTATATCAAAGCGCGAGGCAAGGTCGAGTGGGACAGATACGAGGACGAGAACGTAGTCGTCGTAAGCTCGATCATGAGGGCAAAGGAGACCGAGCGCGAGGATAATCATCCGGGCATGAAGAGGGTCGAACTTCACTGCCACACCAAGATGAGCGCCCTTGACGGGCTGAACGACGTCGGCGACCTTGTCGCTCAGGCAGCCAAATGGGGGCATTCGGCAGTCGCGATAACAGACCACGGAGTAGTCCAGGCGTTCCCCGACGCGTATAAGGCCGCCAAGAAAGCAGGGAACATCAGGATCATCTTCGGCATGGAAGGCTATGTCTTTGATGATTCGGACTGCAGGCGGGACGACGGCAGCATCGACTACAAGCGTAAAGACACCAACCACATCATCCTGCTCGCCGCCACCCAGGAAGGATTGCAGAACCTCTACAGGCTCGTATCCATCTCGCACCTGGACTATTTCTACAAGAGGCCCAGGCTTCCGAGATCTGTCATTTCGGAATACCGGGAAGGGATCATCATCGGTTCTGCATGCGAAGCGGGAGAGGTGTACAGAGCTGTCGCCAGAGGCGCTTCGGACGAAGAACTCGACCGCATCGCGTCGTTCTATGACTATCTCGAGATCCAGCCTTTGATAAACAACCGATTCATGATTGAGAACGGTTCGGTCGAGGGAGTCGAGACGCTGAAGGCATACAACCGGAGGGTCATCGAATGCGCTGACAGGCTCGGAAAGCTGACCGCCGCCACCACCGACTCTCACTACGGCAATCCCGAGGACGCGATCTTCAGAAACATCATCATGGCCGGAATGGGCTATAAGGACGCGGAGAACGGACAGGGCCTGTTCCTGCGCACCACGGACGAGATGCTGGAGGAATTCTCTTATCTCGGTGAAGAGCGTGCGTACGAAGTTGTCGTCGAGAATACCAATAAGATCGCGGAGATGATCGATCCCGACATCAGGCCGGTGCCTAAGGGGACCTTCTATCCGTCCATAGAGAACGCAGCGGAGATACTCAGGGAGAGCTGCCTTAAGAGGGCTCACGAGGTATACGGCGAAGAGCTCCCCGAAGTGATAGAAGAGCGCTTGATGAAAGAGCTGAACTCGGTCATCAGCAACCACTATGAGGTCATGTACGTATCGGCGCAGATGCTGGTCAAAAAGTCCATGAGCGACGGCTATCTGGTCGGTTCCAGAGGGTCGGTCGGGTCGTCCTTCCTCGCGACTATGGCCGGGATCACCGAAGTCAACCCGCTCGAGCCGCACTATCTTTGCCCGAAGTGCAAACATCTCGAATGGGGCGACATGAACCTTTACGACGTCGGAGTCGACATGCCTGAAAAGGACTGCCCGGTATGCGGCACCCCGATGAAGCGTGACGGCTTCACCATACCGTTCGCTACGTTCCTCGGATTCGAAGGCAACAAAACTCCCGATATCGACCTCAACTTCGCGGGCGAGTATCAGCCGATAGCCCACAGGTTCGTGGGAAACATCTTCGGAGAGAAGAACGTTTACAAGGCAGGCACCGTAAGCGGCATCAAGGACAGGACCGCTTTCGGCTTTGTCAAGAAATACGCCGAGGAGACGGTCAGGAAGTTCGGGAAATACGAGACAGCGAGGCTCGCAAAAGGCTGCGAAGGCGTGAAGCGCACGACCGGCCAGCACCCGGGCGGCATAGTCATCGTCCCGGAGGGCCACAGCATAGAGGAGTTCTGCCCCGTGCAGCATCCCGCGAACGACGCAGAAAGCGATATCATCACCACGCATTTCGACTTCCACAAGATCGACGAAAACCTTCTGAAGCTCGATATCCTGGGGCACACCGTCCCGTCGATGATCAGGCAGCTTTACGAACTCACGGGGGTCGATCCTCTCAAGGCGGATCTGGCTGACAGGAAGGTGCTCTCGATATTCAACGGCACAGAGGCCCTGGACATCAAAGATCCCGATTATAAATTCGTCCACGGCACCTACGGCATCCCTGAGTTCGGCACCAATTTCGTAAGAAGGATGCTGGATGACATCAAGCCGGAGAGATTCGCCGACCTCGTCAGGATATCGGGTTTCTCCCACGGAACGGCTGTCTGGAAAGGGAACGCGCAGGACTATATCAAGAGCGGCGTCGCGACGATGCGCGAGGTCATCTCGACCCGTGACGACATAATGAACTACCTGATCCTGAAGGGCCTGGAGAATGAGACCGCCTTCAAGATAATGGAGATAGTCAGAAAGAACAGGCCGCTTACTGACGACCTAATCGGGCTCATGAAGGAGCACGGAGTCCCTGACTGGTACATCGACTCCTGCATAAAGATCCAGTACATGTTCCCGAGAGCCCACGCCGCGGCGTACACCATGATGAGCTTCCGCCTGGCCTGGTATAAGGTCTACTATCCGGCGGAGTTCTACGCCACGTCCTTCGGGCCTCTCGCGGGGGATTTCAACGCTGAAGTCATCCTTGGAGGAAAGGACAGCGTCCTCGCGAGGATAGAGGAGATAAACGCCAAGGGCCTGAACGCTTCCAAGAAGGAGCAGGATGAGCTGATAGTTTACGAGCTCGCTTACGAGATGTATGCCAGAGGGCTCAGATTCAGAGCCCCGCAGCTTGGCGTTTCCAAGGCTTCGCAGTTCTGGGTGGAGGACGGCGACGTGATCCTTCCTTTCTCTGCTCTTGAGAACGTCGGGGAGAATGCCGCGAAGTCGCTGGTCCAGGCCTACGCGGAGCGTCCTTTCTCGACCGTCGAGGAGATATCGCTAAGGGCAAGAATAAACAAAGCCGCCATAGAATCACTGCGAAAGATGCATGTCCTTGACGGCCTTGCGGAAACGGATCAGCTGAGTTTCTTCTGATCGCTGTTATTTAAGACTTATTATCAGGCTGGCTATGGCGTCGCCGATGCGGGACGGATCCTCGATCGGAAGCCCGCTGTACATCATTGCCTGATCGCAGAGCAGACCGGCATAATGCTTAAGCCTTTCAGAGGCGGGCGAGCCGGTCTCTTCGTTTTTGCCGGAGTCTTCGGACGCAGCCTCGGAGTATACTTCCTTAAGCACCCTGAAGACCTCGTGATCCGGATTGAGCTCCAGGACTCGTTCGGCTTTAAAGCCTGCGCCTTCGGGGAGAGAGTTCAGGACCTTCTCCATCCCGAGCGAGATGCCGCCCTTGGTGTTGAGGCCGGCGGCAGCGGAGGAGAGCCTTGAAGAGAGCTTCACGTCGCTTATCCTACCGGAGAGGGAATCCTTCAGGAAGGCGAGGAGATCTTTGTTCTCCTCCTCAAGCTGTGCGATCCTCTCGCGGGAATCCTTCTCTTCGTCTTCGTTCATGTCCTCCTCTGTGACGGAGCGGAAAGGCTTGCCGTTGTAGTTGTCCATCATGCGGAGAGCGAATTCATCTATATCGTCTGTCAGGCATAGCACGTCGTAGCCTTTGGATCTCGCGTAAGCGGTCTGGGGAAGGAGATCTATCTTCTCCCTGGTCTCGCCTGAGGCGTAGTAGATGCAGTTCTGGCCTTCCTTCATGCCGGATACGTATTCGTCAAATGTGATGAGTTTGTTTTGATCGTCGGAAAGGAACAGCATGAGGTCCTGGAGCTGTTCGCGGTTCCTGCCGTAATCGTCGTAAAGGCCGATCTTGAGCTGGCGGCCGAATGCGGCGAAGAACTTCTCGTAGCCCTCGCGGTCTTCTTTAAGGAAGGTCTCGAGCTCACGCCTGATCTTCTTCTCGAGGTTCTTCGCGATGCCTGCCAGCTGCCTGTCGTGCTGCAGAGTCTCTCTGGAAATATTGAGCGAGAGGTCCTGGCTGTCCACCAGACCTTTGACGAAATTGAAATAGTCGGGGAGGAGCTCGCCGCATCTCTCCATGATCATGACTCCCGAACTGTAAAGAGTCAGGCCCTTTTCAAAGTCCTTGGTATAGTAATCAAAGGGGGCGTGCGCGGGGATGAAGAGGAGGGAGGTGTAGGAGGAAACGCCTTCCACACTCGTCCTGATGACGCGCAGCGGGTCGATGTAGTCGTTGAACTTGTCCTTGTAGAACTCGTTGTAGTCTTCAGGCTTTACCTTGCTTTTCTGGCGCTTCCAGATGGGCTCCATGGAGTTCAGCGTCTCGGTCCTGAGGCTTCCGTCCTTCTCGGTGATCTCGAGGCGGATGGGGTAGCGGATGTAGTCGGAGTATTTTTTGATCAGGCCGCGGATGGTGTATTCCTTGAGATAATCGGAATAGTTCTCGCCCTCGGCGTCTTCTTTTATGTGGAGTACGATCTCTGTTCCGGCCGTATCCTTTTCGGCGGGCTCGACGGTATAGCCGTCGGTGCCAGAAGACATCCACATATTTGCCTCATCGCTTCCGAAGGCCCTGGACGTCACCGTCACCATGTCGGAAACCATGAACGCGGAATAGAATCCCACTCCGAACTGGCCGATGATGCTGACCATGCGGCCTGCCTTCGATCCCTCGTCGATGTCGTCCTCCTTAAAGAGCTGGGAACCGCTCTTCGCGATGGTCCCGAGGTTGGTCTCGAGCTCTTCGCGAGTCATGCCGATCCCGTTGTCCCTTATGGTAAGGGTGCGTAGATCGCTGTCAGGGATGATCTCGATGCTGAAGTCGTTCTTCCTGACGCCGCTGTTTCCGGACGTCAGCTCGGTGTAATAACGCTTGTCTATCGCGTCGCTCGCGTTGCTGACAAGCTCGCGGAGAAAGATCTCCTTATGCGTGTAGATCGAGTTTATCATCAGGTCGAGAAGCTTTCTCGACTCGGCCTTGAATTGTTTTTTTGCCATATTGATACCTCCGGGATGAAATTGTTTAGCACTCACGATCAAAGAGTGCTAACCCGTTAATACTTTTACCACCGAAGGTGCCTTTTGTAAACCCTGTTGACCAAAAAAACACAATATATACAAGCAAGGTCTTTTCAATTCTGATATAATACGATACAGTACAGTAAACCGTGAAAGTGCAGGGAATCACATACCATGAATAAGAACGGACGCATAGTGCTGAACAAATTCCACATCATATACATGCTTGTCGCCCTCGCTCTTGTCATCTGCGCGATCATCGCGATCTCCGTGCTTCTCGACAGGACTACCAGAATAGACACCGAGTATACGGGACTCAGCGAGGAGAAAGGCTTCCCCATGGCACAGCTTAACGTAGACAATATATTCTACGACGAATACAACTTCCGTTCATACGAAGACGAGCACTACAAAAGCAGGCGCGGCATCGACGTCTCTGAACACCAGGGGTATATCGACTGGGAGAAGGTGAAGGACAGCGGAGTGCAGTTCGCCTTTATCCGCCTGGGCTTTTCCTCATACGACGACGGAAGCCTCCATATGGATACGTGGTACGAAGACAATATAAGCCGCGCGAGAGACGCAGGGATAGACGTCGGCGTATACTTTTTCTCGCAGGCAACGACGGTGGAAGAGGCTATAGAGGAGGCGAGATTCGTTATCGAGCACCTGCCCTCAAAACTTGAGATGCCTGTGGCGTTCGACATGGAACCGGTGACGGATCACGACCGGATAGCGGTCCTTGGAATGCGCGAGAAGACTGAGATCGCCGACGCGTTCTGCTCAGTGATAGAGAAGAACGGCTATAAGAGCATTATCTACGGAAATCCGACGTGGATCTATTCCGGTCTGAACCTCTCCCTTCTTCCGGGCAGGGAGCTTTGGCTGGCGCACTATACGTTCTGGAGCGGGTTCCCGTACGAATACGCCATCTGGCAGTACTCCTCCGAGGGCACGCTCGAGGGCATTTCAACTTCGGTCGACCTGAATATGCAGCTGGTGAGGAAATAAGCGTATCACCGGCGGAAAGGAAGCATGACATGAAGATCAAAGACAAGTTTAACGGCGAACGAACAGTTTTTTCATTTGAGGTGTTCCCGCCTAAAAGGGACGGAAGCCTCGATAAGATATATGAGGCGCTGTCGGAGATGGCTGTGCTCTCGCCGGATTTCATAAGCGTGACCTACGGAGCGGGCGGAAGCGTAAGGGACCATAAGACCGAGGAGATCGCTTCCTGGATAAAGAACGAGCTCGGGATCGAGTCCGCAGCCCATCTGACTTGCGTGAACTCAGACCGCGACGACGTCCTGTACATCCTCGACAGGCTTAATAGCGGGGGAGTGGAGAACGTTCTCGCGCTGAGAGGAGATATCACGGAAGGCCAGGAACCCAGAAACGTCTTCCCGCACGCGAGCGACCTGGCAGCGTTCATACGCGAGAACGATCCGTCCATCGGCATTTCAGGAGCCTGCTATCCGGAAGGCCATCCCGAGAGTCCGGATATGATCGCCGATATCAAGAATCTAAAGAAAAAGGTGGATGCCGGCGCAGAGCATCTGGTATCCCAGCTTTTCTTTGATAACTCCATATTCTACGATTTCTGCGAGAAAGCCAGGATAGCCGGGATCGACACGCCCATAGAAGCCGGGATAATGCCCGTGGTCAACAAAAAACAGATAGAGCGCATGGTCTCGCTCTGCGGCGCGAGCCTTCCGGCAAAATTCACCAGGATGATGTCCCGCTACGGCGACCGTGACGAAGCCATAAGGGACGCCGGCATCGCCTACGCCATAGACCAGATAATCGACCTGGTCGTTCACGGAGTGCAGGGCATCCATCTTTATACGATGAACGACCCCGATATCGCCAGACGCATTCACGAAGGGATAAAGAATCTGCTGTGACGTACCCTATGACCAAAAAAGAACAATTCAATAGATTCCTTGCCGAAAGGAATGTGGTCTTTCTCGACGGCGCCATGGGGACGATGCTCCAGAATTCCGGCATCGTTCTCGGGAGAGTACCTGAGGCGGTAAACCTCACCAGCCCCGCGACGGTCAGGCGCATACACGATGCTTATATCGAAGCAGGATCGGACATCATCCTTTCCTGCAGCTTCGGCGTGAGCGAATACAAGCTTGCCGGAACGGAGTACACGGTGGAGGAACTGATCAAAGCCGCCGTCGCGAACGCCAGGGCGTCGGCAGAAGCCTGCGCGGACAGGAAGATACTTGCCGCGCTCGATATTGGCCCTCTCGGAGTGCTGGTCGAGCCCAACGGGAGTGTGACATTTGAAGAGGCGTACGAGGCCTTCAGGAGGCAGGTCACAGCGGGCGAGGAAGCCGGCGCAGACCTCATCTGCCTGGAGACCTTCATGGACGTCCGCGAGCTAAGGGCGGCAGTCCTCGCAGCCGTGGAAAACACCGATCTTCCGGTCATATGCACGATGACCTTTGA
>JAFWFF010000125.1 GCA_017515765.1 Bacillota bacterium
CCATCGCGCGCTTCTCGGCGACCAGGGTATACTGGTCGGGCACGATGACGATGGTCCGCCCGCCGCGGCGGGCTTTGATTGCGTCATATATGAACTTTTCCTTGTCGATGGACTCTCTGCCCCTGTAGATCGTCAGCATTTCTCTTCCAGTTTCCTAAGCACTTCAAGTATCTCTTCCGCCGAGCTCACCGTATAGTCGGGTCTGAAGACCGGGTCGGTCACGTCTCCCGGGCCCTCTTCCTCGTACTGGACGCCGGCCGCGGCGGCCATTGACCAGCCTACCATGATCGAGATCACTCCTGCGTTGTTAGCGCAGCCGATATCGTATTTGCTGTCCCCTATCATGACCGCGTTCTCCGGCTTTGATCCCAGGGCTTCAAGGCACGCGAGCGCGGGACCGGGTCCGGGCTTGTGCTCCGCACAATCGTCGCATGTTATCACCGCGTCTATATACGGGTCGATGCCGAAGAGCTCCAGGCCCATATAGGTGGATGTCCTGGCCCTCGACGTGACGATGCCGAGCTTGAAACCGCGGGCGGACAGTTCTTTCATAAGTTCCTGGATACCCGGGAAGGGCTTGATTGCGTCGCTGAAGATCTCCCTCTGGAAATCCCGGTAAATGGCTACGGCTTCCTCAGCGTCGAGCCCCGGGAACGCCTTCGCCATGCTGGCCACGAGGGGCTCGCCGAAGGTCTTCAGTATCTCTTCCTTGCTGACCGTATGCCCCAGAAGCTCCCTGTAGGTATACTGCCAGGACGCGATGATCAGGTCGTTGGTATCCGCCACCGTTCCGTCGAAATCAAATAATACCGTATCTATCAAAACCTGCTCCGTTCCTTTCTATTTCTTCTTCATGCTGAGGGATATCTTGCCCTTCTCACGGTCGATGCCGATGATCCGGACTTTGACCGTGTCACCCACAGAAACCACGTCCATCGGGTGCTTGACGAACCTGTCGGCGAGCTGCGAGATGTGCACGAGGCCGTCCTGATTGACGCCGATATCCACAAAAGCCCCGAAGTCGACCACGTTCCTCACCGTCCCGGAAAGCTCCATTCCGACTTTCAGGTCATCAAAGCTCCTCACGTCGTTCCTGAATATGACGGGCGGCGCGTCCTCACGCGGGTCGCGGCCGGGCCGTTTGAACTCCTCGACGATGTCCCTCAGCGTGGGCACTCCGAGTCCGAGCTCCTTTGCCATCCGCTCGAAGCACTCCGACTTCCTCGCTCCGGGATAGGCCGCGTAAATGCGGTCCTCGACCCCTGCCGCGCCTCCGCGGACTATATCCTCGCCGGTGATCCCGGTGCGCGCCATCATGGCTTTGGCCGCCGCGTAGGATTCCGGGTGCACCGCTGTCTGATCAAGCGGCTCGTCGCCTCCGCTTATCCTCAGGAAGCCCGCGCACTGCTCGTAGGCCTTCGGCCCGAGCTTGGCGACCTTCAGGAGCTCTTTGCGGTTCCTGAACTTTCCGTGCTCCTCTCTGTACGCGACTATGTTCTTCGCGACCTGCCCGGA
>JAFWFF010000126.1 GCA_017515765.1 Bacillota bacterium
GGTCGTCGTTCATCGATTTCTCGGCTGTGAACAGCAGCATCAAAGACATCCGCGCAGTGATGCAGGAGGCCGAGGAGAACCGCAAGTTCGGGACCCGGACCATCGTTTTCGTGGACGAGATCCACAGGTTCAACAAAGCCCAGCAGGACGCATTCCTCCCCTTTGTTGAAAAGGGAAGCATAATCCTGATCGGCGCGACCACAGAGAACCCGTCATTCGAGGTGAACAACGCGCTTCTGTCCAGATGCAAGGTCTTCGTACTGCAGGCGCTGACGGCTGACGAGATCATGGGGCTGCTCAGGCGGACCATGACCGATCCGCGCGGCTTCGGCGGTCAGAACATAGACATCACGGACGACATGCTCTACAAGATCGCGAAGTTCTCCAACGGGGACGCCCGCGTGGCGCTATCGACTCTGGACATGGTCGTGCTGAACGGCGACGTCGATCAAAGCGGCAAAGTCACCGTGACGGACGAGACTTTCGAGCAGTGCGTGTCAAAGAAGTCGCTGCTCTACGACAGGAACGGCGAGGAACACTACAATCTGATCTCCGCGCTCCACAAGTCCATGAGGAACTCCGACCCGGACGCGGCGGTCTACTGGCTTGCCCGGATGCTGGAGGCCGGAGAGGACCCGCTCTACGTCGCGAGGCGGGTAGTCAGGTTCGCGGCAGAGGACGTCGGACTTGCGGACGCCAGGGCTCTGGACGTTGCGGTCGCGGCTTACCAGGCCTGCCATTTCATAGGCATGCCGGAGTGCACGGTGCACCTTACCGAAGCGGTCGTCTACATGGCCATGTCGCCGAAGTCGAACGCGATGGAAGTTGCCTACCTGACCGCCAAACAGGACGCCCTGAAGGAGCTGGCAGATCCTGTCCCGATGCAGATCAGGAACGCCCCGACCGGGCTGATGAAAGACCTCGGCTACGGCAAGGGCTATGTCTACGCCCACGACACCGAAGAGAAGATGTCCGAGATGGAATGCCTGCCCGACTCACTCAAAGGAAAAGAATACTATTTCCCGACGGAGCAGGGGAACGAGGCGAGATACAAGGAACGCCTGGAGAAGATCAAAGCCTGGAAGCAGGCGAGAAGGGCCGCGAAGAAGGACTGACGCGGCGATAACGGATCTGCGATAACGGACAAACAAAGGCCGCCCCTCAGGGGCGGCCTTTTTGCTGCTCACATTCACTTTTCCTCGCACAGCATCTCCAGGCCTTCGAAGAATTTATCTATGGAGGGGCTTCCGCCGTACGCCGAGCGGCCGCGCAGGAGGTCCATCTCCGAGCGCACCGCGTCAAAATTGAAAAGGGTGCGGGCATACTCGTTGAAGTCGTCGCCGTAGTAGTCTTCGACGCCGAGCGAAGCGATGTTGGTGAGGCCTTTTTTGACGGCGCGGCGGATGCGCTGCTTAACTATCTTCGGGTCGCTTTCCAGAGATTCCGCGTAGGCGTTGAGGGTCTCTTTGCTGTTGTAGTGCCAGCCGTTGTGATCGAGCATTTCCAGGACCTTCAGAATATCTTTTGTTCCGGATTCACCGAGCATGCCGATAGAACCGAGGATGCGGCGCGCGCGGGCTGCCAGGTCGTCCTGAGGGGGCTGCTGGGGCTTCAGGCTGTCCGGGCCCTCCGAATCCCCGATCACGGCGCGGATGCCCTTCAGCGCTTCCGCCATGCGGCGCTTCTCGATCACGTTGCGGATGACCTTTTCAATCTCGATCCGGTTGTTAGGCTTTGTGATGAAGAATTCGATCCCGGCATTGTACGCGTCTGAGATCATGTTCTTGTCGGCGACCTGGGAGACCATTATGAAGCTGATATCCGGGTTTTGGTCCCTGATCTCGCGGACGACCGATATGCCGTCCTTTTTGGGCATCAGAAGATCCACCAGCACGATGTCCGGCGCTTTTACAAGTATCTCCGGTATGGCTTTCTCGGGATCGGTCGCTGTCCCGACCACCTCGCCCAGATCCTTTGATTCCACTATGTTTTCCAGAACTTTGACGGACGCAACAAGGTCGTCGAGAATATAGAATTTCATTCCGCATTGCCTCCTGCATTCGCTGATCCGGCCTTGGCGTCAGCCGCGGCATTGTCTTCCGAATAAATGGTAACGTCTGAGAAACTGTTCTTGTTTTCCGTGAGCTTTTCTACGGGGAACCACAGGGTGAAGGTGGTCCCTTTGTCGCCGGATGACGTTTCTATCTCTCCGCCGAACTGAGTTTCCATAAGATCGAGGGCGAGGGTCAGGCCCAGGCCCCTGTTGATATCTCCCGTTGCTTCGTCATATTTTGTCGAATAACCCGGGACAAAGAGAAAGTCCATGGCTTCCGGAGGGATACCGGGGCCGTTGTCCTTTACTTCGATCGCGCAGTAATCCGTCGCATTGCGCCTGATATCCCTGCAGCGGAGATAGATCTCTCCGCGGTGCGACCTGGGCATCTCGCACAGAGCGTCGATCGAGTTGGAGATAAGGTTGCGCAGTATGCTCATGAAGGCGAAATGCTTCTGTATCAGGTAGTCGGTCTCAATGCTGCTCCTGAACACCAGGTCAATATGCTGCAGATCCCTGGTACAGTCTACATCCACCGAAAGGATCTTGAGAAGGTCTGAAAGAGGAAGTTTGCTGTCGTCGTTGAAATCCGCCAGGAAGTTGTCCTGCAAGCCTTTGATCACGCGGCGGTAGCCCTTCTTTACTTCATGGATGTCTTTGGCGATAACCAGGGCCTTGTCCTTTAACTCTGCGGGGTAGCTCTCGTCCATGGATCTGTAAAGATCAAAGGCGTTCGTCATGATGTCCTCGATCTCGTTCATGTTCTTGCGCATGGAATAGACCTCGCTCTCGAAGGTCGAAGCCATGAGCACCAGCCGCTTGTAGTTCTCCTCATGCTCCCTGCGCTCCAGAAGGGACATGTACACGTCCA
>JAFWFF010000127.1 GCA_017515765.1 Bacillota bacterium
ACCGTGCCGGGGCTTCCGTCGTTCGAGAGGTTAAAGCGCATGAACTCCTCTTCGTGGATGCGGATATTGTAGACTATGCAGTCCTCGTGAACGTCCGCGATGCCGCCGTCCTTAAGCTGGAATCCGGGCTTCTGCCACTTCGCCACGGGAGCAAAGGGCTCGTCATCAAAAGGCGCCCGGGCGGGGTCTTCCCATTCGAGCGGGTCGACGGGAGTGCCGGCGAGGCGGATGTTATAGGAAGAGAGCTCCATCTCATAGTAGGCGGAGCAGTAGTAGTAGAGGAGCGTTTTGATCATCGGATAGATCCCGCCGCCGTCCGTCAGCGCGTGGTAGACGTCGATGTGGATCTTGTTCTTCCACCAGGAGATGCTGAGAAGATGGCCGTTCACCTCATCGCTTCCGAGGGTCACCGGGCCGTCGGTGTGAAGGACGGGCATCGGAAGGTCGTTGTCGGCAAAGAATATGTCCTCGCCGTCCTTCTCGATCTTCATGGCGAAATAAGGATACCTGCTCATGGTGAGGCGGCAGGCCTCCTGGAGGACGTCTCCGTCGATCATGTCCTTCATCTTGACGGTAACGCGGAATGTATGAGGGTTTTGGACCGTGGTCTCATAGACCGTACGCATCTCGGTATAGAGCGGGTAGCGCATCTGCGTTCCTCCTAAAACTTCTTCTTTATGGTCAGGATGTTGGACCCGTCCTCGCGTGAATAGCTTACGCTGTCCATTGTCTCCTTCACAAGGTATACCCCGAGGCCGCCTATGGGCCTGGCGTCGGAAGAAAGGTGGATGTCCGGATCCTCCTTCGCCAGGGGATTGTACTCCTTGCCGCTGTCCGTGAAGGAGATCACCGCCTCGCCTGCAGCCTCGCTCGCTGCTATGGAGATCGTCGCGGTGCCTTTGCTCGGGGCGTAGGCGTAGTGCGCGATATTGACGAAGATCTCTTCGACGGCCAGGTCGATCTGGACGGAAGTCTTTGCGGGGCAGCCGGCAGCTTCCAGATGCGAGTCGACAAAGCCGAGGACCTGTTCCAGATTCTCGACCGACGCGTCCACGGTCAGGTCGTCGAACTTCTTCCCGGACCCTCTGTAATCCAGTATTAGCATGGTCAGGTCGTCGAACTGCTCGGCGTCGCCGACGAACGCGTCCACGTCATTTTTGACGTTCTTCAGGATCGCGGCGGGCTCCGCATCCGCATCCCTGTTAAGGGCGGCGATCATGCGGTCCGTTCCGTAAAGTTCGCTCCCGGAGTTGGTCGCTTCGGGCACTCCGTCGGTATAGATGAAGAACTTCGATCCGGGCTTGAGCGCGACCTCGTATTCCTTATAGCTTATGTCCTCCATGCCTCCGATGACGAAGCCGTGCTTGTCCTTAAGCACTTCGAAACCGCCGTCGGGTCCTTTTATCACCGGATACTCGTGTCCGGCGTTCGCGCAGACGAGCTTTCCGGTCGATATGGTCAGTATCCCGAGCCATACCGTGACGAACATCTCCTCCTGGTTGTGCTTGCAGATCGAATTGTTGGTATCTGTGAGGATGCGGGCGGGGGATTTGCCCATCATAGCGTTGTTCGCGAGGATGATCTTGGAGGCCATCATGAACAAAGCCGCCGGGATCCCCTTCCCCGAGACGTCCGCCATCAAAAGGCACAGGTGGTCGTCGTCTATCAGGAAGAAATCGTAAAAGTCGCCGCCGACCTCTTTGGCCGGGTCCATGGAGGCGTAGACGTCGAATTCCGGGCGCTCCGGGAATGCCGGGAAATCGCTCGGAAGAGAATCCATCTGTATGCGCGTTGCGAGAGAGGGCTCCGTTCCGATGCGCTCCTTTTCGGCAGTGATCGAAGCCATGCGCTCCATATAGTCGTCCATCTCGTTCGCGAGCTCCGCCACGTCCTCAGACAGCTCCCCGATCTCGTTGTGTGGCCTGATCTCGGACAGGCTTCCCAGGATCTTCTCGCTGTCCTTGGTGGTCTTGTACAGGCGGATGTTCTTCTGGACCGCCTGCAGCGGCTGCAGCACGAAGAAATAGATCATGATCAGGCACACGAACGACAGGATGATCTGATACAGCATCGCCATCGTAACACCGAGGACCGTATCGTCGTGTATATCCTGCTGCAGGGCGGACAGGTCGAAGGTGATGCCGATGAGGGCTGCTTTGCCGCTCACCATGCTGAGGAAGGTGTAATAGTCGACGTATTTGCCGGCGTCGACGAGCATTCCCTGGCCGCCCGGGGAGTCCCCTCCCCCGATCATGATGGTGCCGGACGTGGCCGCGCGTCGCATCTCCTCCTGCTGGCTCTCGCCTACGTCGACCACCACTCCGAGCGGGTAGACTTCCTCATAGTTCGTTCCGCGCACCGCGTTCAGGTCTGCCGCGCTGAAGAGGAAGAACTGCTTGTCGAACGGCGGCTCCGTAAGCACGCAGAAGATAAAGTCGATATTGTGGGTGCGCTTTATCTGGTTGACGCGCGTGATGAGCCAGGAATAGGTGATCTCGGCGTAGATCTTCTGATCCTCCTCAGGAAGCGCCTCGACCTCCTCCGCAGTCAAATATTTCAGCTGGAGTTCCGGGTATTTTCCGGAGAAATACCGGCATTTGGCTTCGGTCTCGGTATTCTCGTCGTCATACTCCACGTCGTACTCCAGATCCAGATCGCCGGCGTGCTCGTACCAGTAGTTCAGCAGCCAGTCATGGGCGGGATACTCGCGCACGCAAAGATCGACCTCTTTGGTCACGTAGCGGGCAAAAGCGCCCATATCCTCTTTCACTTTGTCCTCTGCGTTGTCGCGCTGTGAGTAGAACGTGATGAGGCCGGTCAGCAAAACGCCTATGGCAAACATGATCGCGACCTGCGGTATCAGGCCGATCCGTCTTCCGATCTTCTTCATGTATTCTCCCTGACGATCAAAGGTCCCGGCGCGGGCCCCGATGCTACTATATGGTGAGGATGTCGGAGAATCCGGTAACTTCAAAGACTCCCATGATGGCTTCGTTGACTTTGATCACCTTCATGCTGCCCTGCGCGTTCATTATCTTCTGGGCCGCGAGGAGGACTCTGAGTCCGGCGGAGGAGATGTAGTCGAGCTTCTCGAAATCCATTACGAGCTCGGTCACTCCGTCCAGGGATTCTTTGATCACCGCGTCGAGGTTCGGGGCGGTGACTGTGTCCAGACGTCCCTCAAGAGCCAGGTCCAGCGTACCGTTATCGGCTTTCTTGTCGATATTAAGCATTATGTTTACCGCCTTTCTTTGCGAATATAGCCTTACGCTATTAGATTATGCCATTTTTTTCTCAGGACTGCAATCCGAAGAGGGGCCCGGACCGTGTTTTTTTGCGGAAAATGCTTGATTTGGCGTATTCCCTGTGATAAAATGTCTTGGCTGCCCTATCGGCAGTAAATTATGCACGGGAAGGCCCGAGCAGGAAAGAGGTGAAAAAGCATGAAGGAAGGAATCCATCCTGATTATGTGGAATGTAAAGTAACTTGCGCATGCGGCAACACGTTCATGACGATGTCGACCAAGCCCGAGATGAGGCTTGACGTCTGCTCGGCGTGCCATCCGTTCTTTACCGGACAGCAGAAATTCATCAACCGCGGCGGCCGCGTTGAGAAATTCAAGAGCAAATACGGCCTCGAGTAAGCGCGTTGATGCATCACAGTTTACAGAAGCCGCGGCAGGTCCATGCGGGCAGGCCCGGCGGAAGGAGGAAGAGAAATGGCAAATTGCAGTAAATGCGGAGCTCCTCTGGTCGAAGGCGCCATGTTCTGTCCCTCTTGCGGGCAGGCTGTATCGCAGCCCTTTGAGATGGGCGCGCAGAACCAGCAGGCTCCCTTTGAAGAGCCGAAATACGGCGCACAGTTCGAACAGCCGGACTATGCCCAGACCAATTATCAGCAGCCGGATTATCAGCAGAACTACAGCGGATATGACCCCTATGGGATGCAGCCCTACGGCAACGACAAGACCATGGGAGTCGTCAGCTATATCACTCTGATCGGTTTCCTGATCGCTCTGTTCGCCGGCGCCAACAACGGCAGACGCACGCAGTATCTGAACTTCCACCTGAATCAGTCCCTGATCATCATAATCGCGAACTTTATCTCCGGAGTGATCGCGGGCATTTCGTCCACACTGGGCGGGCTCCTCTCACTGGTGGTATTCGTGTTCTGGATCATGGGTATCGTAGGCGCGGCAAAGGGCCAGACCAAGCCCCTGCCGTTCATCGAGAACATCAAGCTGATCAAATAGTTCAGGGCACCGTAAACGCAGACACGTGATCAAAAAGAGGAGGGCGAGCCCTCCTCTTTTTCGTGCCTTGTTATCTGAATCTCGTTCAAGCTTTCCGGCTGTGCAGGCTGCCGCCCGCTGCGGCCCGGATCACTTCCGTACGGCCATTATCACCCTGTCGAGGCCCGCGAGGTCTTTGATGCACTCGGCCTTATCAAAGTTGCCGCTTTCGGTCAGTATCTCCGTCACGGCTTCCCGCTGCTCCGATCCTATCTCCAGGATGAGAGTTCCTCCGGGCGTCATGACCTCAGGCACTTCGCAGGCTATCCGCCTGTAGAAGTCCAGGCCGTCGTACCCGCCGTCCAAAGCAAGGGTCGGATCGTGGTCGCGCACCTCGCGCTGAAGCGTGCCGATCACCTCGGTCGGTATATACGGGGGATTGCAGCAGACCATCCCGAAGATGACCGATGCGTCCGCAGGGTCGTCGGCTCTCCCCGCGAAGGGCGCAGCCATATCTCCCCTGACAAAGCGCATATTCCTGTCCACTCCGTTGAGCTCGGCGTTCGTATGCGCCAGATACACGCAGTCCGTTGAGATGTCAGCGCAGGTCACCTCTATGTCGGCCGCGCTTCCGTCGGACGCCTGCGCGAGCCTGGCGATCGATATCCCGATGACGCCGCTGCCGCAGCAGAGATCCAGGATCCTGACCCGGCCTTCCGGCCAGCTGTCCGACTTTATGATCTCGAGCGCCTTTTCGACCATTATCTCGGTCTCCCGCCTCGGGATCAGAACGCCTGGCCGCACGACGAATGGAAGCCCCATGAACTCCGTATTCCCGGTTATGTGCTGGAGCGGTTCGCCGGAAGCCCTCCTCTGCACCATCCTCTCGTAGACACGGAGGCGGTCAGGGCTTACAGGGATTTGCTGCCCGAGGATCAGGCGGTTTTCCGAGACGTCCATGGCGAGAGCCAGGAGAGTCCTGCTGTCCCTGACAGCGTCGGCGACTCCCGCAGCCTCAAGCATCGCGGCGCCTTTGGTGTATGCTTCTTTGATGGTAGTTGCGTCCTCGAACATCCTATTTTTCACCGCTTTCGGGTTCTTCGGGCTCGCTACCGACATGCTTTTCCTCTATCAGGTTCGCGTCTTTGTCGCAGATGCCTTCGATGTACGGGGCGTCCTCCGGAACGAGTACCGCCTTCATCGAACAGATCGCGACCTCCACCTGCTCGTCTGTCGGAGGCCTCGTGGTCAGCATCTGGAGAGCGAGGCCGGGCAGGCTGAGCACGCGGACGACTATGTTGTCGCTGCGGCCTGCCCACTTAAGGAGCTCATATGAGAGCCCGGCGACCACCGGTATCAAAACGATCCTCGATATCAGCCTCGCGGCGAGGTTCGGCCACCCGAGCAAAGAGAACAGTATCAGGCTTATGACCATCACGAACATCAGGAAGCTGGTCCCGCATCTCGGATGGAGCGTATAGAACTGCTGCGCGTTCTCCGGCGTGAGTTCCAGGCCGTTCTCAAAGCAGTGGATGGTCCTGTGCTCCGCTCCGTGGTACATGAACGTGGTCTTTATGTCTTCCATGCGGCTCACCGCGGCGATGTACGCAACGAATATGATTATCCTGAGCACGCCCTCCGCGAGGTTCAGGAGGAATTTGCTCTCCGTGACCTTTGACAGGAGGCTGACGACCAGGGTCGGGAGCAGGATGAACACCGCGACCGTGACCGCGATCGCCGCTATCACGGCAAGATAGATCATGAGGTTCCAGACCGCCTTCTCGCCGAAGCGCTTCGTGAGCCACTTCTCGAAAGCGCCGGGCTCGCTGTCCCCGCCTTCTTCGCCGCCGTCCGCCCATCCGTAGGCCTCCAGCACGTCCGCCGAATACAGCAGAGTCTTCATGCCCGTGACCAAAGACGATACGAACGCGAACACGCCTCTCACCACCGGGATCTTTGACCACTTCCCGGCTGGCTTAAGGGGCTGCGTCCTGATATGTATGCGTCCGTCGGGGACCCTTACCGCGACCGCTATCCGGTCTGCTCCCCTCATCATGACGCCTTCCATTACCGCCTGCCCGCCTATCGCGGTGGGGCAGGCGTCTTTGAGAAATATTTTGCTGAGATCCATTCTGTGTCCTGTCAGCGGTTCATGAGAACCTTTTTGATTATCTGGATGAAGTTGCGGTTGTTCGTGGTGTGGGCCAGATTGTCGATGATGGTCTCCGTGACTTCCTGCGGCGGCAGATTGGCCATCGCGCGGCGCATCGCCCAGATCGCCTCCATCTCCTCCTGGTCCATCAGCAGATCCTCGCGCCTCGTGCCGGACCTGTTCAGGTCTATCGCCGGGAAGATGCGCTTCTCGGAGAGCTTGCGGTCGAGGTGGAGCTCCATATTACCTGTACCCTTGAATTCCTCATATATAACATCGTCCATGCGGGAACCGGTCTCGATCAAAGCTGTCGCGAGGATCGTTATGCTCCCGCCCTCCTCGATGTTCCTGGCGGCGCCGAAGAATTTCTTCGGCTTGTAGAGCGCGCTCGGGTCGAGTCCGCCGGACAATGTGCGCCCGGACGGCGCCTCCACCAGGTTGTATGCCCTCGCGAGCCTGGTGATGCTGTCGAGCAGGATCACGACGTCTTTCTGATGCTCTGCCAGGCGCTGGGCCCTCGCGAGCACCATCTCGGCCACCTTCACGTGATGCTGGGGCCTCTCGTCAAACGTCGAATAGATGACCTCCCCGCTCGTCAGGAAGCGCTTCATGTCCGTGACTTCCTCGGGGCGCTCGTCGACCAGGAGCACTATCAGCTCGCACTCCGGATGGTTCCTCTCGATGCTTGCCGCGATCCGCTTGAGCAAAGTCGTCTTACCCGCCTTAGGAGGCGCGACGATGAGTCCCCTCTGGCCCTTTCCGATCGGGGCGATCAGGTCGATCAGCCTCATCGAAAGCTCCTTCGGGCTCGCCTCGAGCGTCAGCCTCTCGTTCGGGAAGATGGGCGTGAGCTCGGAGAAGTCCTTTCTCTTTATAGCGACTCCCGGCTCGTCGCCGTTCACCGTGTTCACGTAGAGCAGCGCGCCGAACTTCTCGCCGTCGTTCGGGAGCCTAGAGATGCCTTTGATCTTGTCGCCTGTCTTCAGGTTGAAGCGCCTGATCTGGGTCGGCGATACATATATGTCCCTGTCGCTGGTCAGGAAATTGTCGAATCTCAGGAAACCAAAGCCCTCGTCAGCGATGTCCAGGATGCCGCAGACCTCGGGCCTGGGCCTCGCGTCGCGGATCTCCTTGGCCGTCATCGGGCGGTTCGGCTTCTGCTCGCTCTGTTCGGGCTTTTCCGCCTGCTGCTCCGCGGGCTTCTCTTCAGGCTTGTCTTCTGGCTTTTCGGCCGGTTTGGCTTCAGGCTTGTCTTCCTGCTTTTCCTCCGGTTTTTCAGCCGGCTTTTCCGCGGGCTCCGCCGCTTTCTTTTTCGGGCGGCCGCGCTTCGGCTTTTCCGCGGCCTCGGCGGCTTCAGGCGCCTTGGTTTCTTTGGTCTCGGAAGCCGGGGCTTCAGCAGTCTCGGGTATCGGCGCGGTGGCGGTATCTTTCCTGGGCCTTCCGCGCTTTTTCGGAGCTGCCGGCGCTTCCTGCGCAGCGGGAATTTCCGGCTCGGCAGGCGCCGGGGCGGGTTCGGCTTTCACTGTTTCCTGTTCTGCGGGCAAAGGGTTCTTTCTCGGTCTTCCGCGCCTCTTGGGGGCTGCGGGGGCTTCGGCTTCGGACCCGGCTTTAGCGGCCTCTTTTACGGCCTCGGGCTCCTCGGTCTTTTTGGTTCTGGGCATAGACAAAACCCGGCGATGATCGCCTTTCCTTTCTCTTTAAGATGGGATATCAGAGATGTTCCTTCAGTGGATCTCGATATGCGAGAGTCAGATCATTACTGTTGCGTGACCCGGCGCGCCGCGGGCGGGCGCCTTCCGCGCATTTAATATACACCCAAAGCCCGAAAAATGCAACTTTCCCAACTTATATGAGGAAATCCCTCGGCCTATTTACAAAAACCGCCTTTGAATGTAAAATATACGGTGTATCGCTTTATGACAGAACGGAGGATACAATGAGCAAGAAAAGTCAGGAAAAGAAAGCTGCCAAAGCTGCGAAGCGCACCACACTCTCCGGATTCATGACCTCGATGGCAGTCTTCGGCATCGTCGCCCTGGCGGTGGTGGCTGCCATAGTCAGCCTGAAGAACGAGTTCGAAGAGGCGGCTGAGGAGGCATAGAATGAAGAAACTGATGGCAGTGATACTGATCTGCCTTCTTATCATGTCGCTGGCTGCCTGCGGCGGTTCACAGAACACGCCGTCGGGCGGGGACGCCGCGCCTTCAGGCGGGGATCAAAGCGGAGATGGGCCTTCTGAGGGAGACCAGCAGTCCGGCGGGGACGCGCAGCCTGAAGGAGACGGCTCCGGTTCCGGTACGCCCGTCCAGCCGTCAGGCCAGGGCGGAGGCTCCGACCACGGCGAGTTCGGCGACTTTACGATCGATATAGAGGAAGCGGTCCTCACGCAGGACGGAGACGGCAAGCCCGCGCTTGCGGTCACTTTCACGTGGACCAACAACAGCGACAAGACCCTGAGCGCCTGGGACGTGTGGCAGTTCTACGCCTACCAGGACGGCATCCAGGTCGACACCACCTGGGTCTTCGACAATCCGGACGTAACTCTCGACGACAAGGATTCCACACGCATCCGTCCGGGCGCCAGCATCACCTTCCAGAAAGTATTTTCCCTGTTTAACGACGTCGCCGACGTCGAGGTGGAAGTCGAGCAGTGGTATGACTACGAGAACGATCCCGGAGTCATCGCCGCATGCACCTATGAACTTCCGCAGGCATGATCTGATATTCCATGAACGATACGGGTCTTAGAGACACCGATAAGAACGGTAAACTATCTTTAAAAGACAATCTGACATACGGAGTCGGCTCTGCAGGCGACTCCCTTGTTTATTCTCTGACCGGTTCCTTCCTGATGTTCTTCCTGACCACCGTCGCCGGGGTCGATCCCGGGGCGGCAGGAGTGATAACCGCCATAGGCGCGGTGTGGAACGCTCTCTACAACCCGGTCATGGGAAGCTTCGCGGACCGCTTCGGAAGCAGGTACGGCAAACGCAGGCCGCTTATCTTCGCCTTCAGCATCCCGCTTCTGATCTCGGTCTTCCTTTTGTTCACGAACGTCAGCTTTCCGCCCTTCTTCAAGACCGTCTACTATGGAGCGATGGTCATTTTGTTCTGGAGCAGCTATACGGGGGTGTTCCTCCCATATCTCGCTCTCGGGGCGGATTACTCCGAGGACTATGACCAGCGGACCGTGCTGAGGCTCTACGCGTCGCTCTTCAACAATATCGGAAGCGTCACGGCGGTTGCGTGCACCAACCTCCTGGTCTCCTTCATGGAGCAAAGAGGTCTTTCCACAGACAGCGCCTGGTCCGTGACCGGCGGCATCCTGGGCCTCGTGACCTTCATCACCTTCTTCATAACCTTCGCCACGTCAAAGGAGAAGGACCCGCCCTGCGAGCCCGCCGGCAAAAAGCCGGAAGGCGCGGGCCTGTTCGCCGCGGTCGGCGATTATCTCTCCGTACTTAAGCTCAGGCCTGTAAAACATCTGATCGTGGCGAGCGTGGCGTCGCTCATCTGCTATTCGATGCTGATCGCCTGCGCGGTGTATTTCTTCACGTTCAATATGGGCTTCTCACCCGCGAAGACGTCCCTCCTGCTCACCTGCAGGGTGCTGATCGCGTTCCTTTTGCTCCCCGTGTCCGGACATCTCGCGATGAAATACGACAAGCACAGGGCGCTGCTCATACTGTCTCTGATCGGCGCGGGGCTCACCATCGCGATCCGCTTTACAGGCGTTGGAAACCCGGTGCTTCTCGGCCTGTTCGTAGTTGCGATGTCGCTATGCGCCAATTCATACTGGCAGCTGATGCCTGCCATCTACTACGACGTCTGCGAGTACGATCTTTACGCTACGGGCAAAAAAAGACAGGCCACAGTGCTCTCACTGCAGGGCCTGGTCGAATCCACAGCCACCGGGCTCGGCTCCCTGATGCTGGGCAGCGTGCTTAAGTTTGCCGGTTTTGACGGAAGCGCAGCGGTCCAGAACGGGACGGCGCTCACATGGATATTCAACTGCACCACGTGGATCCCCGCGGTATTCCTCATCCTTACCGCTGCCGCCCTCTGGCACTATCCCCTGACCAAAGCCAGATACGAGGAGATCCGGCGCGAACTCGTCCGCCGCAGGATCAATGAGGAAGGCCCCGGCGGCGAGCTTTGATCTCCGATCATTTGGGGCCGGTCTTTGACTCTCTGATCCCCGCTTTGTCCAGATATATCTCCGCGTAGCTCACGTCCCCGTATTCCTTGCCGTCCGGATCCCTGAAGCTCTGGATATAGAAGATCCCGGCGTCGGTGACGCATGGGCCCTTCAGCCAGACGTTCCCGTATTTTGCGTTTTCCGGGTCGGCCACGTATCTGAAAGCGTATGTGACCGCGTCAAGATCAAAGCCCTCCGGCCCGAATTCCGACGCGATCCCAATGTACGAGCTCACGCTCTCCGTCCCGAGCTCCTCTATGAAATAGATCTTTCCGCCGCAGACGTTGAACCCGTTGATATTCCCCTCACGTTCGAGCAACGTATCCTTCCTGTACGGATCCAGCATGATGCGGCAGATCCTGTTGTCCTCAGAGAAATACAGCCCGCTTCCGTAGCGCTGAAGAGATCTCCCGCTGTTCGCGGAGAGTATTTTTTTGGTGCCCATGGCGTCGATGGAGAATACGGAGCTGTCGTCCGAGATATAGACGCGCTCGTCGTCGGCAGTCCAGGAGACCACCTTATGCTCCGCGCTGTCGTAGATCTGGACTGCGTTCTCGCCGCCCAGATCCGCGCGGTAAAGCTGGCGGCCCCTCTTGAAGTCGTTGTTCACCCAGTAATACAGCTTGCCGTCCCTGACCAGAGGATCATAGTACGCTATCTCCGCGTACGAAGCTCCCATGGCTCCGACGTTCTGAAGCACCGATACCGGCTCGGGGAGCTCCTCGTAGCCTTCTTCCCTTGCCGCGTAATGCTTGAGATACTCGTCCGTCCAGGCGAGGTCGAGCCTGTATATCCCGTTGATCGGGTAGTGGTAGGTCGCGAAGTAGAGAGTGTAGTTGAAGACCGGGCCTATCTCGAAATACAGTATCCCGTCCCATAGGTTCAGATGCGTGACCTTCTTCATCTCGGCCCAGGGCTCCACGTCGCAGATCACCGTCTCCCTGCCGTCCGGGGTTATCCTGGTTATGGTCCCGCTCCCGGAGATGTTCGCGGCGTATACCGTACCGTCCTCAGCAGTAACGGTGTATCCGCCGCAGGAAAGATCGCCCGGGTGCGCCCCGAGGGTCTCAAAGACGAACCCGTCCTCTTCCACGGGCGGGATGCCCGGTTCTTCCGGAGCCTCCTGCTCCTCCGAACCGGCGCTTACCTTGCCTTTATCCGAGGACTTGGAGCCTCTGCGCTCTTTGCTGCCGGACGCGTTCGAAGATCCGGAACTGCCGCTCCCGCCGACGGGCTGCTCCTGCCCCGCGCCTTCCGCTCCCGCTCCCGCCGAACATCCTGCAAGGGACGCCAAAACGAGCCCTGCCGCAAGGACCGCCGATAGCATTTTGATCAATAGATACGCGCGTTTGGATCTCATCTTTCTATATGAAACTCTCCAGAATGGATCTCATCTCCTGATACGTCATGGCTTCCGCCTCGTCCGTATCAAAGCTTTTCCACAGGGACACCTCGTCCGTCCCGCGGTACGTGCTGAACAGCAATGCGGTGTCCACGTCCGCGAACCCGGCGCTGAACTTCTCGCCGCCCTCGCCGGCCGGGATCTGCTCTCCGTTCTCCTCGTACTCGTCGACCCTGGTATTGGGGTCTCCGTGGTCCCAGAACCAGTTGGTCAGGACTGTATCTTCCTTCATCTCCGTGCCGCCGTCATAGCGGTATCTCACCAGCGAATAGCTGATCCCGTCGTCGACCGTGCACTCGTAGATGTAGAGCGTTCCCGGCTCTTTGCCGGTGTACACGGCAAAATTGCCGCCTCCGGCGACCTCATAGTGCGAGAAGCCCTGCCAGCCCATGTGCTCGAAGGAAATCTCCTTTGCTTCCCCGTCAAAATATCCGTAGATGTGAAGCTCGTTCCCTTCCAGGCCTCCGCCGGGCGATGTGAGCAGGAAAAGCTCCTCCACTCCGTCGCCGTCGACGTCCCCGAAGGCCGCCGGCCTGGATATCTTATTGTCATATGAGCCGTCGAACTGGACGGATCCGGCGATCTCGCTTTCATGTTCGTCGAGCACCGCAAGATACGCTGCAGCGACCTTTGCCCGGAGAGCGTCCATATCGTCTTCACTGTCCGCGCCGCCGTCCGCATTGTCATCCGCGCCGCCGTCCGTCCCGGGGCTCAGCGGCTCCAGCGGCTCTGTTGCGCTTCCCTGGCTTCCGCCCGGCTGCACTCCGCCGCTCGCATCGCCTGCGCCGCGCTCCGATACCAGCTTGTGGATCAGTATGCCCAGGACCACGATCAGCACCAGAAGTATGATGACCAAAGGTATCCAGAGCCTTCTGCCGCCCTTACCGCCGTCCTCATCCTCCGGGCCGTCAGGCAGGAGTTCCTGCTTCTGTTCCTTCAAGGCGGCCCGCCTGTTCTCCTTCTCGTAGGGCGAGCCCTGGATCACAAACTGCTGCACGCCGGGGCTCTCCTGCTCAGCCGGCGTGACCTCGACGGGGCCTTCCTGCTCCGGCGGGTTCTCCGGCTCCATCCTTCGCTCTGCCGTCTGCTCGACAGCCTGTGCCTTTAAGCGGTTTTGCTCATCCAGACGCTTCTGCTCCTCCAGGCGTTTCTGCTCTTCGAGGAGCCTCTGCTCCTCCTGCCTCCGTCGCTCCTCGCGGAGCCGCACCTCCTCATCGTGCTGTATCTCCATGAGCAAAGGAAGCATCCGCTTGTTTATCACTCCGACAAGGACCGTGGTCGGGATGGCTTCCGGCAGCGTGATGCCTGCAGCAGAAGCCTGTTTCTGCACCTGGAGCCTTATGGTGTTCCTCGCGCCGGAAAGGGCGTTCCGGACTCCGGCTGGGCTCAGGTTCACGCGTTCCGCGATGTCGCTTATCGTGTATTCTTTGCTGTAAAAAAGGGCAAGGACCTTCTGCTCCAGCGCGGTAAGGCCTGTGACCGCGCGGTAGATCCACTCCTTTGCCCGGACGTCGTCATAACCTATCTCGTTGTTGAATTCGATCTGAATATCGCTCATGTCACCTCCGGAATGAAAGCCTCATCCGTATCAGATTATACCAATTCAGGGGCTCTGCCGCAAGGGCGCACGTTGTCTCCGGACCCGGGATGTGGTAAACTTCTGTCAAAGCATTTCATGAAGAAAGCGAGGAAGAGACATGAAGTCCAAGGTATATTTTACAAAAGAGATGACCCCCGAGAGTGTCATTAAGATGTATAAGGCGCTCGGGATCGATCTTCCCGGGAAGGTCGCGGTCAAGGTCCATTCGGGCGAGAAGGGAAACCAGAATTTCCTTCGTCCGGAGTTCTGGAAGCCCATGGTCGACGAGGTCAAAGGGACTATCGTGGAGTGCAATACCGCCTACGGCGACGCGTTCGCCGGCGTGCGCGACCACACCGAGTCCCACTGGAAGCTCATAGAATACCATGGCTGGAGCCACTTTTTCAAAGTCGACCTGATGGACGCCGAAGGTCCTGACGTGGTCCGCGAGATCCCCGTGCACAAGGTCCTGGAGAAAGATCTCCTGGGCAAAAACATAATGAACTACGACTCCATGCTGGTGCTGGCGCATTTCAAAGGCCATCCGCAGGGAGGCTACGGCGGGGCGCTCAAACAGCTCTCGATCGGCTGCGCCTCCGCCAGGGGCAAGGCCCTGATCCACTCCGCAGGCGTGTCCGACGACAATCATGAGTGCTGGCAGAAGCACGCAGAGCAGTCCCGCTTCTGCGAGGCCATGGCTGACGCGGCTTCCGCCGTCGTGGATCTTTTCAAGGGGAAGATCGCTTTCATCAACGTGATGAAGAACCTTTCCGTCGACTGCGACTGCTGCGCTGTCGCCGAGGATCCCTGCATGAAGGATATAGGCATCCTGGCCTCCCTCGATCCCGTCGCGATCGACCAGGCCTGCATCGATAAGATCTATGCAGCGACAGACGATCCCGGCCGGGCCCATTTCATCAGGCGGGTCGAATCCCGCAAGGGCATCCATACGATCGAGGCCGCTGCCGAGCTCGGTTTCGGGAGCAGGGAATACGAATTGATCGAGCTGTAGCGCAGGCCCGCGATCGCGCCTGAGCGGACCGGTCTGATCACGAACAAAAAGGGGACCCCGCAGGGGTCCCCTTTGATCGCTTATGCCGCGGCTAAGGGCTTATTTGTTGTAGACGTAGAAGCCTTCTCCGGTCTTGCGGCCGAGCTTGCCGGCTCTTACCATCTTCTTGAGGAGGGGATGAGGCCTGTACTTCGGATCACCGAACTCGGTGAAGAGGGTCTCCATGATCGCGAGAACGACGTCCAGTCCTACCAGGTCGCCCAGCTCGAGGGGTCCCATCGGGTGGTTTGCGCCGAGCTTCATGGCGGTGTCGACGCCCTCTACCGTGGCGACGCCGTCAGCCACGATGCCTATGCCTTCGTTGATAAGCGGCATGAGCACGCGGTTCACAACGAATCCCGGAGCCTCCTCTACTTCAACGGGGGTCTTGCCGAGCTTCTGGGCCAGGTCGACGATGGTCGTTTTGGTCTCCTCGGAGGTGGCAACGCCCTTGATTATCTCGACGAGCTTCATGGCCGGGACGGGGTTGAAGAAGTGCATTCCGATGACCTTGTCCGGTCTCTTGGTCGCTGCGGCGATCTCGGTGATGGAGAGGGAGGAAGTGTTGGTCGCCATGATGGCTTCCGGCTTTACCAGCTCGTCGAGCTCGGCAAAGAGGGCCTTCTTGGCTTCCATGTCTTCCGTCGCAGCCTCTATGATGAGGTCGGCGTCCTTAATGATCTCGATATCGGTGGATCCGGTGATCCTGCTCATGATCTGAGCCTTATCTTCTTCGGTGATCTTCTCCTTGGCTACCATTCTGCTGAGGTTCTTCTCAACGGTCGCCATTCCCTTGTCGATGGAGGCCTGTCTTCTGGCTCTCATCACTACTTCATAGCCGTTCTGAGCGAGTACCTGGATGATGCCAGCACCCATCGTGCCCGTTCCCAATACGCCGACTTTCTTCATGTCATTTACCTCCTGATAATTCAGCAATAAGCGCGATATTGTAACGCCGTCGCCCCGGCGTTTTGTTGATGTTTTGTTAAATAATTAACCTTGCAGACCTATTATATCACAAGAAGCGTGCTTGTAAACCGTAAAAGCAGAAAACCGAAGAATCGAATGAGATCTATTACAACAAATTCACCGGGATAAGGCTGTTCTCTGTATCTATCGGGAACGGTTCAGCGGCCATACAGATGATGCCGCCTGCGCCTATATCTTTCCCGCTTTTTTCGAGCAAGGAAAATGTTTTTATCGTCTTTCTGTCTGGAGACGCCGCTCGTATGATCTCAAAAGGATGAATCTTCCCGTCCATTTCCATGATCAAATCGATCTCTTTTTGATTTGTGTCCCGGTAGAAATTGAGATTCACTTTCTTCTCTCCGTAATATGAGTTGCGAAGCATTTCCGATACCACATAGTTCTCCAGATAATGGCCGGATGCCGCTCCGTTCATCAGTACGTCACGGCTGGTCCAGGAGGACAGGAACGCGCATAATCCGGTGTCATAGAAATAAAGCTTCGGGGTCTTGATCATGCGCTTCAACTCATTATTGAAGTAGGGTTCCAGCAAA
>JAFWFF010000128.1 GCA_017515765.1 Bacillota bacterium
TGATCCTCCCGAGGAAACAGGAAGGCCCGGAAGACGAGTTCCCGGAAGACCCGAGGAGCGAACTGGTAGAGCGCATCCTCGAATACAAGAAGTTCAAGGAACTCTCCATGATCCTCGGAGAGAAGGCGGAGGAAGCCGCTTTGATCTACGACAAGCCGAAGGAAGACATCTCGGTGTACCTGGACAATCCGGACGAGTACCTCTCGCTGACCCTGGACAAGTTCGTCTCGGCCTTTGAGCTCTTCCTGCAGCGAGAGAAGCGGATGGCGGACGTAAGGGCGAGATACCAGAGGGTCGAGCGCGAGAAGTCCTCCATAGAGAACAGGATCAGGTATATCGCGTCCAGGCTGAAGAGCGCGATGGCCAGAGGCGTCCGAAAGATGCCGCTCCGCGATCTGATCCCGAACAAAAAAGACAGATACGACATAGTCGTGACCTTCTCGTCTGTGCTACAGATGATGAAGGATAAGGTGATAGACGCCGAGCAGAAGAAGAATTACGGGGAGATAACAGTCTCTCCGCTGACCGATGATATAGAGAAGGCGGCCGCTCAGGAGACCGCAGGCATGAAGGAGTAGCTATGTACAGCAGGAAAAGGGCAAAATCCGCGCTTGAGTCGCTTATGTATATCTGGGGAGAACCGCTCGACGCCGCTATGGCCGCGGAGGCCTGCGACATCACCAAAGCCGAGGCGGCTGAATGCTTTGAGGAACTCATGGCTGAATACGACCAGGAAGGCCGCGGGATCATGATCCGCAAGGTGGGCGACGGGTATCAGTTCGCGACGAGGCCCGAGAACGCGGAATACATAGAGAAGCTCTGCACGCCGGTAAAGACCAGGAGGCTCTCGCAGGCCGCCCTTGAGGTGCTCGCGATAGTGGCCTACAAGCAGCCGGTGACCAAAGCCGAGATCGACGCGATTCGCGGCATCAAATGCGACCGCATAATCGAGGGCCTTATGAAGAAGGAACTCGTCGAGGAGAAGGGAAGGTCCGCCGGTATCGGACGCCCGATCCTCTACGGGACCACCGACACCTTCCTTAAACAGTTCGGGTTCTCCTCGCTGAAGGACCTGCCCGAGATAGAAGACATAGAAGATACTTTGACCGCTGATACCGACTACGATCCGGGCGATCTCCAGATGGTGATGGAATATGGACCAGATACTCGAGAAAGTTAAGATACGCTGCGAAGGCTGCGGGAACGAGATCTACGTCGGGATCAAAGAGTTCGTGGACGTCACCGACAACCCCGCGGACAAGCAGGCGCTGCTCGACGGGACCTTTTTCGTGACTACCTGCCGGGAATGCGGCGACCGGATCCTTGTGGAATACCCGATAATGTACGTCGACCGCGACAAAAAGCTCACGGTGTACATGCTGCCGGGCGGAGGTCCGGAGGTCCTGGAACAGCTGAACAGCCTGCCTGTGCCCGAGAAGGACGTCGACCCCGAGGCGGTCTTCAGGCTCGTGACCAACGGGACCGACCTCATAGAAAAGATACTGATCTTTGACAACGGCAGGGACGACAGGCTCATAGAGCTCTACAAGCTGGTACTCGCGGGCAAGATAAGGGAGGACTGGCCGGACGTCACCGGGGACGACCTCCTGTACTATTCTGAGAACGGTTCGGAATTCTTCATAGTCTGGGACGAAGACCTGGATCCCGGCTCCGAGAAGCTGACGATAATCCTCGACGAGGAACTCTACCAAAGGCTGATAGACGATTTCAGCGAGGCGGTAGCCCTGGAACCGAACAAATACGCTTTGGTAGACCAGGAATGGATAGAAGAGCGCGCGACGGTCGAAGGCGGAGAAAGCATGTAGCGCGGGGATGCGGAGGAAGAACGGCAGGATGAACGGTGATATACGCGCGATGATGCGCAGCAAGAAAAGAGTCGTTGTAAAGATCGGCTCCTCGTCTCTCACGCATATGGAGACAGGGCGCCTGGACCTTGTAAAACTGGAGATCCTGGTAAGGGAGCTTTCGGATCTCAGGAACCGCGGGATAGACGTGGTCCTGGTGACTTCCGGCGCGATAATGGCCGGGAGGACCGCGCTGGGCTTCTCCGAGAGGCCTCAGGACATTTCCGAGAAGCAGGCCTGCGCAGCGGTCGGACAGGCAAGGCTGATGATGATCTACCAGAAACTCTTCGCGGAGTACAACCAGGTCTGCGGCCAGATACTTCTCACCAAGAACAACGTGACGGAGCCGGAGAGCCGCGAGAACGCGAAGAATACCTTCGACGAGCTGCTTAAGCTGAAGGTGATCCCGGTAGTGAACGAGAACGACACGGTCGCGACCCAGGAGATCGAATCCCTGGCTGTGTTCGGGGACAACGACACGCTTTCCGCGGTCGTGGCGGAGCTCGTCGGGGCGGACCTTTTGATCCTGCTCTCCGACATAGACGGGCTTTATACCGCGGATCCCCATACGGACAGCTCCGCGAGATTCATAAGCATAGTGGAATCGCTCGACGAGAGCGTGCTGTCGATGGGCAAGAGCACGACAGGTACCAACGCGGGGACCGGCGGCATGGCGACCAAGCTTTCAGCGGCAAGGATAGCGATGGACGCGGGGATAGATATGGTGATAGGCAGCGGGGAAGACTTCCGCGTGCTGCACAGGATACTCGACGGAGAAGACGTCGGCACCCTTTTCGCGGGGAGCCGCGCTAAGCGCATATAGATCAGAGAGGTGATTCTATGAGAACTGATCTGGAAGAGAAGGGAAGGCTGGCCAAAGCAGCGTCCAGAAAACTTCCCAAACTGCCGCAGGACGGGAAGAACAAAGCGCTCCTCGCCTGCGCGGACGCTCTGGAACGGAAAGCCGGAGACATACTCGCGGCCAACGGCCTGGATCTGGATAAGGCAAGAGCGAACGGGATGAGCCCGGCTCTCCTTGACAGGCTGGCCCTGACGGAGGAACGTATCGCTTCGATGGCCGAGGGTCTAAGGCAGGTCGCTTCGCTCGACGATCCGGTCGGCGAGGTCACAGGCATGAAGAAGCGCCCGAACGGGCTTTTGATCGGCAGGAAACGCGTGCCGCTCGGGGTCGTCGGGATGATCTACGAGGCGAGGCCGAACGTGACCTGCGACGCCTTCGCGCTCTGCTTCAAGACCGGGAACGCGGTGATCCTGAAGGGCGGAAGCGACGCGATAAACAGCAATATCGCGATAGTCAAAGTCCTGAGGGAAGTGCTGGAGGAGCAGGGGATAGACGAGAACGCTGTCCAGCTGATCGAGGACACCTCGCGCGAAGCGGCTTCGGAGTTCATGCAGATGCGCGGCTATCTGGACGTCCTGATACCGAGAGGCGGGGCAGGTCTTATCAAAGCCGTCGTGGAGAACAGCAAGGTCCCCGTGATCGAGACGGGCACAGGGAACTGCCACGTTTTCGTGGACGAGTCCGCAGACATCGATATGGCCCGCCGGATAATAATAAACGCAAAGACCCAGAGGATCGGCGTGTGCAACGCCTGCGAGTCCCTGGTGATCCACGAGCGCATAGCGCCGGAGATCCTGCCTTTGATCGGTGAAGACCTCGGGTCGCGCGGAGTCGAGATCAGGGGCGACGCGAGATGCAGGACTCTGATCAAAGACGCCGTCCCGGCGTCCGAAGACGACTGGGGCCGCGAATATCTGGACCTCATCATCTCGGTGAAGACCGTGTCCGGCATCGACGAGGCGATAGAGCACATAAATAGATACAGCACCGGCCATTCCGAAACGATAGTAACGGAAGACTACGGCAATGCGCAGAGATTCCTGGACGAGATCGATTCGGCGGCGGTATACGTCAACGCGTCGACCAGGTTCACGGACGGATTCGAGTTCGGATACGGCGCGGAGATAGGGATAAGCACGCAGAAGCTTCACGCCAGAGGGCCCATGGGCCTCGAGGCTCTGACAACGACTAAATACGTGATCTACGGAAACGGCCAGGTAAGGCCGTAGAGCAGAACTGTGCAGAAAGGATGAAAAGATGAAAGAGTTCACACCGTTCAAAGAAGGCAAGGTCCGCGAGATCTACGACAACGGCGACAGCCTCATAATGGTCGCGACCGACAGGATCTCCGCGTTCGACGTGATCCTGAAGAACAAAGTCGAGGGCAAGGGCAGGATCCTCACCCAGATGTCGAAGTTCTGGTTTGACTTTACCCGCGACATAGTGGACAACCACGTGATATCGACCGATACGGCAGACATGCCTGAATTCTTCAGACAGCCGAAGTTCGAAGGAAGAAGCATGATGTGCAGGAAGCTCCGCATGCTGCCCGTCGAGTGCATAGTCCGCGGATACATCACCGGAAGCGGCTGGGCCAGCTATCAGAAGACCGGCGAGGTCTGCGGCATAGATCTTCCGGAGGGACTCAGGGAATCGGACAAGCTCCCCGAACCCATCTACACCCCGAGCACCAAAGCCGAGATAGGCGACCACGACGAGAACATCTCATATAAGGAAAGCATCGCCGTGCTTGAGCGCGAGTTCCCGGGACACGGCGAGGAATACGCCGCCGCTCTCCGCGACAACACCATCGCGATCTACAAGAAATGCGCGGAATACGCGCTCAGCAGAGGCATAATCATAGCTGATACCAAATTCGAATTCGGCATCGACGACGAAGGCAGAGTGGTCATCGGAGACGAGATGCTCACTCCGGACAGCTCCAGGTTCTGGCCTCTCGAAGGATATGAGCCCGGAAAGTCCCAGCCTTCCTTCGACAAACAGTTCGTAAGAGACTGGCTGAAGGCCAATCCGGACAGCGGCTACGAGCTCCCCGACGACGTGATAGAGAAGACCATCGCGAAGTATCAGGAAGCTTATGACCTTTTGACCAAATAGGCCTGCGGAACAGCATGCCTTACCATTGACTGAGAGGGAACGACAATGAAGTTTTGCCATAATTGCGGCGCAAAGCTCGAAGACAATATGGAATTCTGCCCGAACTGCGGGACAGTACAGCTGAAGCTAAACCGGACGGTCCAGACCGTTCAGGAAGAGCCTGAGGCTGCGGCAGCCGAGCCGTTTGAGCCGGTTGCCGCGGTAGAGGCTCCGGAGGCGGCGGAACCTGCGGAAGCGGTCCCTTCATTTGAGAGGCCGCAGCCCGCTTCAACGCTTGAATACGGAAGACCGCCCGTTTTCGGCGGGACACCGCAGCAGGATCCGGCGACAGACGCTCCTAGACATGCCGGCGGGCAGGTACGCATGCCCAGAATCGGCGTTCCGACATTCCAGGGAAGGCCGGTCCACGGTGAAGCAATTGCCGACGGAGCGGTGCCTAAAGGAACAGAGGGCTCCTTCAGCGCCGGCTACGGCAGAGGCACGGAGCAGAGCAGCCAGCCCGTTCCGGCATTCAGACCGGACCAGCCATACCAGACAAAGCAGACCAACTGGCCGCACCAGACCAACTGGCCTGACCGTCAGGAGCAGGCTCCCGGTACCCAGGCGCAGCCGCCTGCAGGCGGCAAGAATGGCGGAAAAGGCGGTGGGAAAACGCTTTTGATCGTCCTGCTGGTCCTGATACTCGTCGCGGTGATCGCGATAGCCGCCATAGCGGTCTCTATGGTCGCGAAGGGCGGCGGGAAAGCCGAGCCTCAGGGGACCGGGTCTTCGGACCACGTGATCTTTGAGGACTGCGAGGTCGAGATCGGCGACGGATATCTGTTCAGGGACTTTGCCGGCGACGACGCGATAGCCGTAGAGGTGACCTGGACGAACAAAGGCAAAAATGCCGACTTCGCGGACGACGCCATAAGCGTTCAGGCATACCAGGACGGCGAGACGCTCGTTATGACGTTCCCGTCAGACCTCGACGATTTCAACGATATTTACAACAAAAGATTTGAGCTCGTCCAGCCCGGCGACAGCATAACCTTTGTCGCCTGCTTCGGACTGGACAGCCAGACAGAGCCGGTGGACATAGAAGTTGTAAGCAACAATTACGACGGGAAGGCGACCTGCACGTTCACGATAGACTAGAGGCGCAGGCCGGAAGGATGAGCTAGTAGTCGATACCGATATCGTTATCGATGACGCGGGCGTAGGAAACGGCGCTCTTTCCGAATTTCCGGCGGATCTGGTCCATCGCTTCCTCGAGGCCCAGAGCCTTGTCGAGCGACTTGTCGCGCTCCGCGAGAGCGTCTGGCACCGCGCCGAAGAAGGACAGCTGCTCGGACGTTTCACCGGCCTCGTCGGTGAGCTCGATCGCCGTGACGGTGATCTGCCTTATGGGGGAGGAGCCGGAGCGCATCTCCTTAATGATATCGAAAGCGCGCCTCCTGATCTCGGTGGAGACGTTGGTCGGGGAAGGGTATTTCTTCTGGCGTGAGATGTCGCGGAAGTCCGGGCTGCGGAGGTCGACTTTGACCCCGAAGACCTTAAGGCCGTATTTACTGAGCCTTGCCGCCACGGTGTCCGAAAGTGCCGTCAGAGCGGTCAGGATCTCGTCGTCGCTCGCGATATCCCGGCGGAAAGTGCTCCCGTGGCCGACGGATTTCATCATGCTCCTCTCGCCGTAGAGCGAGACGGGGCTTTCGTCAAGGCCAAGCGCGTAGCTTCGGAGAAGCGGCCCCTGTTTGCCGAGAAGATCCGACAGGACGCCGGGAGGGGTCTCGGCAAGGGCCCCGATAGTGTCGACGCCGATACCGCGCAGCCTCTGGGCTGTAGAGAATCCCACGAAGAACATCTCTTCGATCGGGAGCGGCCAAAGGAGCTCTCTGAAGTTCTCCCGGGTGATCTCGGTGGTAGCGTCGGGCTTCTTGTATTCACTTCCCATCTTGGCGAAGAATTTGTTGAAGGACACGCCTGCGGAGAGAGTGAGCCCGAGCTCCTTCTTTACGCGGTTCCTGATAGCGTCGGCGATCTCCCGGCCGGTGCCGAAGAGCTTTTGGCTGGCTGTCACGTCGAGCCAGGACTCGTCGATGCTGAAAGGCTCGACCTGGTCGGTATACTGCTGATAGATGCCGTTTATGAGGCGGCAGAACTCGCTGTACTTATCGTAATGAGGCGGCAGCAAAACAAGGTCGGGACATTTCTTCCTGGCCTGCCAGATGGTCTCCGCCGTTACGACGCCGTACTTCTTGGCCGGCTCGTTCTTGGCGAGGATGATGCCGTGACGGTTCTCGGGGTTGCCGCAGACCGCCATTGGCCTGTCGCGCAGATCCGGCCTCGAAAGAAGCTCGACCGAGGCAAAGAAACCGTTCATATCGCAATGTAAGATAACGCGGTCTTTCATGGTTTAAGTATATACCATAAAGAACGTATGTTCAACAATATGAGTCAAAAAGCGCCGGAAAAGAGAAAGATATGCATCATCGGAGCCGGAGCGTCCGGACTGATGGCGGCGGTCTGCGCGGCGAGAGCCGGAGCGGCCGATGTTCTGGTGCTCGAAAAATGCGACGAGCCGGGCAGAAAGCTCGCGGCGACCGGGAACGGGAAGTGCAATCTCTCCAATCTGAAATGCGCGGACTGGCAGAATGCCCTGGAGGTCTTCTCGGGCATCGGGCTCATGACCCGCACCGACTCGGAAGGACGCATCTATCCGTATTCCGAAGACGCGCGCGACGTCGTCAGCCTGCTCGTAAGAGCGGCTGAAAAAGCCGGCGCAGAGATCCGGACAGGAGCCGTTGCGGCAGGGATCGAGCGCGCCGGAGAAGGCTTCAGGATCTCGGTAAAGCGCACCGATTCGATCAGGACCAAAGCCGGAAAGCGCCGCGCCTACAAGCTTGTCGAAGAAGCCTGGAACGCCGCCGACACCGAATATATAGAGGCGGAGAAGGTTTTGATCGCGACGGGCGGGAAGTCGTATCCGGTCTACGGGACTACGGGAGACGGATATGTGTTCGCCAGGAAGCTCGGGCATACGGTCGCGAGGCTCAGACCCTCTCTCACCACGGTCGAAACGGCTGAGAACGTCAAGGCTCTCGGACTCTCCGGAGTGAGGGCCAAAGGCGAAGCTTCCCTTTACAGAAACGGAACGATGATCGCCTCCGAGAGGGGAGAGATACAGTTCACCGACCGCGGGATCTCCGGGATATGCGTCTTTGATCTGACGCGCGAGATGGCTCTGGAGCCCGGACGGGGTTTCGGTGATTTCCGGATCTCGATAGACCTGGTGCCCGACATGAGCCCTGAAAGGCTGGAAGTTTATCTTGCGGACGGCAGGGCAGAGGAATATACTGAACGGGAGTCGCTTTGCTCGCTGATCAAAGCGCCCGTCGCCGACGTGATAGCCGGGCGGAAGCTCTCGGACCGCAGCTCGGCGGAACAGATAAAGTCCTTTGAACTCACTCCTGTGGGGCTCGGAGGCTGGGAAAGAGCCCAGGTCACTGCCGGAGGCGTCGATCTCGGCGAGATCGATCCCAAGACCATGGAGTCGCGCCTCATCCCGGGACTCTACTTTTCCGGCGAAGTTACGGATTACGACGGCCCCTGCGGAGGCTTTAATCTGCAGAACGCCTGGATGACCGGCATCAAAGCAGGCCGCGCCATGGCGGAATAACAAAACAGAAAGTCAGAGAGATATAAATGCTTAAATTCGCAATCATCCTTTTCCTGGTCACATACGTTCTGATGTTCGCCTTCCAGAAGATCAGGCCTTACGTTGCGGTCCTCGCGGCGATCATCTTCGTAACGGTGGGAACCACGAACATCTTCGATGATTTCAGCTACGATCTGTTCCAGGCCCTCCACGAGATCGACTGGAACGTTCTTATGATGACCGCGGGCACGATGGGCACCGTGTACTTCTTCATCGAATCGCAGATGCCGAAGCGCATAGCCGACGCTCTTGCAAGCCGCCTGCACACGGTAAAATGGCTTATAGTCGCGCTGTCGCTATTCGCTCGTACATCGTAACCAGCGATTGCATCATATCTGCCGACTGCTTGGGAGCAATCAGCGTATAAAGTGGATGCAGGGCACGATAAGTATCCCACATCGAGAAGTCGCCATAGTACTTTCTTCCTTTTCCTTCGGCCAAACGACCGTTGGCAAAAGAAGGGTAACTGCCATCCACATCGCTCATCTCTCTGGGGAGGAATGAGCAGCGATAGAGTGCGCCATAGAACTGATTGATGCGAGCCACATTCGTATCTTCTACATCGATGGAATGCAGGCGCTCTATCCATTGCAGGGCCGTCTGGGCCATCATACTGTCAAAATCGTATGCTTCTGCCTCGAAAGCAAAGTTATTATATGCACCCTTTTTAGATGTGAACGATGAGGCTGCTTTCAATATGATAGGCTGATTGGCCTTGCCATCGAAGGTGAACCAAGCGCAAAGGCTGTCGATACCAAAATCCTTGATTTCATCGTAGGCCTGTAACAGATAGTGGCCCTCGAAACCAGCCTGTTCGCCCCAACCCTGATAGATACGATGCACAGGGTTGTATCCATAGATGGTCTTGGCCTGATTGTCTATCTCGAGATAGCCCTCCTTGTAGTCGCTATTATGATTAAGTACTATGTGTATAGGCCCATCCACCTCAGGTGTGATGCGGAAGATGGCTGCGTGACTAGAACCAGTTACCTCTAGCTTCAGTCGCTCATTAGGCAGTCGGACTGCATAGTAGTGAGGATGCGATACCTCTTGCGAATGCGAGAAGGGTGTAGCTCGCTCTATGGGAGTCTTGCGTAGTTTGCCACCAAGTGCAGCAAGGGTAAACGAACCATAATCCTGTGTGCAACCACCTACTATCCAGTGACTGTTGCGGATGCCCTGAAACAGCGAGTCGGTATAGTAATAAGGTGCTATGCACTTCTTTTCTGTATCCTGAGTCTGTGGAGTCCAAAAGTTCTGACCATTGGGCACAAGTACTGCTGGCAGCGTTTGTCCATGCTCCTCAGAACCCTTACCAAAAAGCCCTGCCGTTCTGGTATTGGCAGGGGCTGTTCCAACCATTGTATTCAGGGCGCAGAGTTGGCGAAGATGTTCAAAGAAGTGGATGCGATCGTTTACTTGTTGCTTGAGTTCTTTCCAATGCTTAA
>JAFWFF010000129.1 GCA_017515765.1 Bacillota bacterium
CTCGGGCGCGGGCTCGGCTTCGGAACTCTCTGCTTCTTCAGAAGTATTAACATCCTCAACCGGGCTTTCTTTCAGCTCTGCGATTTCTTCATTCTTCCTCAGTTCTTCGTAGGTTTTCTCGTTCATGATTCAAATGCCTCCAGTAATCAAACCTGCGGTTCCGCTCATAGGACGCCGCTTACTTGTAATTAATTATCACCAGGCCGACAAGGCAGACGGCCATGCCGACGATCTTGTTCCACGTCATGGGCTCGCGGTAGAGCAGGAAACCGACGACGATCAAAACGACCGCCAGGAAAGCGCTCTGCACTATCGAAGCCGTGCTGACCTGCCATCCTGCCTTGTACGCGTATATAAATCCGACCTCCAGGCCGACCAGCGTCAGTCCGAAAACGAACGGCACCCAGTTCAGCTTGCCGTACTCCGCCAGGAGGCTCCCGCCTTTGCCCTGCACGAAAAACAGGATCAGGCTCGCGGCAAGGCTCACCGCGTACGTCACGGTCAGCGACGCGAAGGGGTTCAGGTTCTGCGGGACGGATTTGGCGCATATCTGATACATTACGTTCGACAGGACTACCAGGGCCAGCGGCCAGATATAGGAAAACACTTGAGACTACCTCCTCTTTCCTTTTCCCGCGATCTCCCACGGCAAGAACAGTATCACCCACACGACGACGAGCAAAAGCGCCGCGGCCACCGCGTACCAGTCACCAAAGACTCCGTACAGCGGCACGAGTGGCGAGCCCGGCGATGGGGTGTTTATGAACATGAAGTTGGTGCCCCACCTTTTGTTCAGGAAGTAAATGGGGAGGGCGAGGGCGTACATGACGGCCGTCATCTTCGGGATCTGGCGGATGTCGGGCTTCAGGCGGCCTGACGTCAGCGCCATCATCGCGAATATCACCAGCTCGGCGTGGATCGTGAACGAGTTCAGCGCGGAGAAATGCCAGATCGGGTAATTGGTCCAGTCCGCGAACAAAAGCGCGGCGAGCGCGCCGGGGAGCGACATCCCGTAGACGTACGCCCCGTTCAGTTTTCCGGGCTTCAGCGCGTACCACAGCGTAAAGAATATGCTGATGCCGCAGATGTGCAGCGGCAGATGCTCCAGCTCGATCGTCCCCGCGTACCAGTGCAGCAGGTCTTTGATGATCTCCTGGATCACGATCCAGATCGCGAGCGCTTTCAGCGCCCTCTCCTGCTTCTCCGGCGCCGCCTTCCTGAACAAAACGCACGCCAGCGCGCAGACCGCCGCGATCCCGGCAAGCCACGCGAGATGCTCCGGCCCGTAAAGCTCCCAAAGCAGTTCCTCCGGTATGTCGTTGGGGTCAGCGAAGAAATAGTTCAATTCCCATTATCCTTTCCGGTGCGTCTTCAGGATGCGCCGCGTCTTCCATTTTCATGCAGGCGCGGAACGCCCTTCTGATTAGATAATACACTATTTAGGCACTAAATTCACTACAGTCAGAAGCAATGCTATTGCAGTTTACAATGTGAAAAATGCGTTTGGCAGCTACAGTTATTCGAAAAAGGGCGATTCTTTGCAAGGCCGCCAAAAAAACATGGTTTTTCGCTGTTCGCCGCCAAAAACACAGCTTTCGGGAGCTGTGTTTATTCGAAAATGGCACTTCGCGCTCTCCGCCGCCAAAAAACAAAAGGGGAAATGCCTCCGCCACCAAAATCGCTGGCAGCACAGCAATTATCGCCTCTGAGAAATGTAAACATCTGTAATTACTGCTTGATTTTTCCATCAAGGGTGCTATTCTTTAATCATGATAAACACACGAACGGTTTTACAATCTGAAATGATTCGTCTGGGGCGGCTGCTGAACTCTTTGCCGGCTGCCTGCAAGGCTAAACCTGATGGTTACCTGCGTGTCAACCGGAAGAAGAATGGGGCCACATATTACTTTGAAAGCAAGACAGACAAATCTGACGGGGCTTCCAGAATTATTCAATGTCTCGGAAGTGGTAACTCCCCTGCCGTACGGGCCGTTAAACTTCAGCGCTTCAACAGGGAGTACCGTCGCAGGCTCGAGAAGAATATCAAAGCGCTGCAGCGGGCGTTGAGCGCGGCGGAAGATTTTGGTTTTGATGACATCATCAGGGCTCTGCCGGCGGCTTTTCAAGTGGAGACCGACTGCTATTCAGGTGTGCTTCGATTCGCTGCGGGCGGGCCGAGTCTGGACGGCAGACAAGGCGGGCCGGCCGAGCGGTGGATGTCAGAACGGTACGCGAAGAACCCGGCGGATATGGCGACGCGGCACATTGCTGTCACGGGCGAGGCGGTCAGGTCCAAGAGCGAAGTGATCATCTACGATCTGCTGGTAAAATACGGGGTGCCTTTTCGATATGAGTGCGCGCTCAGGCTGCGGGACTTCAACGGGCTGGAGACGTTCAGATATCCGGACTTCACGATACTTCTGGGCGACGGGAGCCTTCTTTACTGGGAGCATCTGGGCATGCTTTCGGATGAGAGATATCTGGGCGGGACGGCTTCGAAGCTCGCGCTTTATCACAGGAATGGGCTGACGGTCGGGGACGATCTGATCCTCACGTCCGACGCCGCTGACGGGAGCATAAACGCCGAGGCGATCGCGCGGATCATAGAGGAGCTGATCCTGCCGAGACTGTAGAAGGCAGGCGGGCTGGCGCGGCGGAGTCCGGCTCAGCGGCGCGTTGCGGCAGTTCACGTGGTGCGCTCCGCGCAGATGAAAAACGCCCCCGCGCAGGCGGGGGCGTTTCTGTTTGCCTTTATGAATGGCCGGACCGAGGCACCGGGCCGCGGTGCGGGCAGCGGTGGGTGCAGCATTGCTTGCAGCGGCACTTATGCGATCGTTATGCGAGGGCGGCGGTGATGATGGCCATCTTGTAGATCTCGTCGGCGTCGCAGCCGCGGGAGAGGTCGTTGATCGGAGCGTTCAGGCCCTGAAGGATGGGGCCGTAGGCGGCGAAGCCGCCGAGGCGCTGGGCGATCTTGTAGCCGATGTTTCCGGACTCGATGTTCGGGAAGATGAATACGTTGGCCTGGCCTGCGACCGGGGAGCCTTTGCATTTGGTCTTGGCGACTTCGGGGGATACTGCGGCGTCAAACTGCAGTTCGCCGTCGATCGGGAGATCCGGAGCCATTTCCTTGGCTCTCTCGGTAGCCTCGCGGGAGAGGCCGACGGTAGCGCCCTTGCCGGAGCCTTTGGTCGAGAAGCTGAGTACGGCGACCTTCGGATCGATCTCGAAGACCTCGGCGGTCTTGGCGGTCTCGATGGCGACTTCGGCCAGCTTCTGGGCTGCGGTATAGGTCACGTTGCCTTCTTTGTCCACGGTGTCCTGATAGTCGATGTTGATCGCGCAGTCGCCCATGCAAAGACGGTCTTCGCCGTGCTCGCCGCGGATCAGAATAAAGCAGGAGCTCACCAGGTGTGCGCCGGGCTTGGTCTTGATAAGCTGAAGAGCAGGTCTTACGGTGTCGGCCGTGGAGTAGGTCGCGCCGCCGAGCAGGCAGTGAGCCTTGCCCATCTTGACGAGCATCGTGCCGAAGTAGTTGCCGTGGGAAAGCATCTCGCGTGCTTCATCCTCGGAGATCTTGCCCTTGCGGAGCTCGACCATGCACTTTACCATCTCGTCCATGCCCTCGTAGTCGGCGGGATCCAGGATCTCGCAGCCCGAAAGGTCGTAGCCGCCCTCGGCGGACGCCTTGGCGAACTCTTCCTTCGTGCCGATCAGAATGACTCCGAGCACTCCGTTCTTGCTGAGCTTCTCGGCTGCGTCCATGACTCTGGGGTCGGGACCGTCAGGAAGAACGATGGTGCGGGGATCCGCTTTAAGTTTGTCAGTCAGTTTATCAAAAATAGACACTTTGGTTACCTCCCGTTGTTTTGGATCAAATTTTGTCTGGGCTTTTCGCCTTAACGATTTTACCACAAAGAAAGCGCTCCGACAATTGCCGGAGCGCAAGTTCTGCCAAAGTTTTGCCGCCCGGCTGACAGGACCGGGCCTGCCGCGCTGCGGGCAGCACCCGGCAGGCGGCGCGGCGGGCAGGTCATTTCTGCCTCTTTGCCCGCTCGTTGGTGTCGAGGCTCTTTCCGAACACGAAGAAGCGGTCGTAGAGGAACTCGAGCACGAAATTGCAGATCATGTTGAGGGCGGTCACCAGGATGCCGGGCCAGCCGAGGGTCTCGGCAAGGTAGTTTCCGGCGATGGTCGACACGGGTGTGAAGACCGCGTAGAAAGCCGCGACCTTCAGCATGGCGATCGGCACGTTGTTCGCAGACTGGAAGGTGAACTGCCTGTTCAGCGTGAAATTCCAGACTACGGACGCGATCAAAGCGATCAGGTAGCAGGGCCAGTAGGGCCATTTGGTCAGGACGTCGAGCAGGGTGAATACCACTATCTCGATCACTCCCGCGGATATCGAGAAAAGGGTGAATTTCACCGCTCTCATGATTTCCTTCCGCTTGTTGTCTTCCATTTCCGTTCCTCCTCAACCGTTCATCCGTTTGAACAGCTTCGCGTTCGCGCCGTGCAGCTGTTTGAAGACTTCGTAATTCTTATCGTAGACGGGCTTTACCGACGGATCGGGCCTGAAGGTCTTCTGCGCCGGGATGAACTCCGCCACTTCTTCCATGCTCTTCATGATGCCGAGGCCCACGCAGGTCACCGCTGCGGCGCCGACGGAGCCGACGTTCTGAGGACTGTCGACCACTTCGATCGTGCGCCCCGTGATGTCCGCAAGCATCTGGCTCGTCACGTCGGCGAGAGCTCCGCCGCCCGAAAACCTGATCGGGTCGGAGGTTTTGATCTTGCGGTCCTGGCACTCCAGCATCCATCTGAGGTGGTAGCAGACGCCCTCCAGCACCGCGCGGATCATCTCGGTCTTGCCGGTCTCCAGTTTTATGTTGAAGAACATGCCTGCCGCACCCGGGTCTTCGAAGGGGCAGCGGTTGCCGTGCAGCCATGGAGCAAAGATCACGCCGCCGGCCCCTGGCGGGACCTTGGCGACCGTCTCGGTCAGATACTCGTAGAGGCTGGTGTAGACCTCCTCGTGGCCCTCGGTCACGTCATGCTTCTCCAGATAGATGCCGATCTCGTCGAGCGCCAGGTGGTCGCGGACCCACTCCAGGCATTTGCCGGCGGTCTCCATCTCCGCGAAATAGTTGTATTTACCCTCGATCGCGCCGACGATGGCCGCGATCATGTATTTGGTGTCGACGAGCTGCTTTCCGACGATGGTCGATACCCAGCCGGAAGTCCCGGAGTAGATGTGGGTGTCGCCCTCTTTGACGCAGCCCGAGCCGATGCCGATCAAAGTCGCGTCGCCGCCTCCGCCGAACACAGGCGTCCCCGCGGCAAGCCCCAGCTCCGAAGCAGCCTTCTCCGTCAGGCGGCCGGCCTCGTCGGAACATCCGATCACCGGCGGGAAGAGGTCCATGTTTATGCCGAACATGCCGCAGAGCTTTTTGCTGAAGCCGCGGTGCCCGTCGCGCGTGTCGTAGAGCATCGTTGAGTAGGCCGAATCCTCGGTCATCACGAAATTGCCCGTGCAGCGGCTTATCAGATATTCCTTCACGTCGAGCCAGTGGCGGCCGCGCGCGAAATTCTCCGGTTCGTGGGCTTCGAGCCACTTGTATTTCCACATCGGGTCTTTGACAGAGCTCGAGACCGCGCCGGTTATCATCAGCGAAGGGATCAGTTTGAAGATGTTCGCGCCTGCGATCTGCGGGCCGTAGGCGATGCCTTTCTTAAGCTCCTCGCCGGCGCGCTGGTCCATATAGCTCATCGGCCTGTGGACCGGGACGCCGTCCCCGTCGGCGAGGACGAAGCCCTGCATCTGCGAGCAGAAGGATATCCCCGCGACCTGTTCGGGCCGCACTTCGGAGCGGCTGAATATCTCCCTGGTGGTAGAGCACATCGCCTCCCACCACTCATCGGCGTCCTGTTCGGCGCCGCCGTTTTCGAGGATGTAGAGCCTGTATCCCTTCGAAGCGGCGTCGATCATTCTGATCGTCCGGTCCACCTCAAAGAGGCATGTCTTGACCCCGGTCGTACCGATGTCGTATGCGAGCACGTATGTCATTCCGCGCTTCCTCCTTCCGCTTCGCCCCGCCCTGCTGTCCCGGACGGTTCGCCTGCTGCAGCTGTCCCGGCATCCCCGGCTCCGAGCGCTCCCCTTACGAAGAGCATCAGCTGGCTCACCAGCTCCTCTTCGCGCTCAGCGCTCCCGGGCTTGTAGAGCCCGAGCCGTTCTCTGTAGTAGTCGACCCCGTACGCGAAGTGCGTCATCATCAAAAGATTATCGAAGAACATCGCGAACGCCGCGGGATCCAGGTCGCCCCGGACTTCGCCGCGCGCGCGGGCTTCCTCCAGCAGCCGGGTGTAGATCACCGACGCCGGGCCTTCTATCTCGTCCGCGTACCTTGCCGCCTCGGCTCCGCGCTTCATCGTGACCGCGTGGTACATCTCGATATATCTCGGCTCCTCGCGTGAGAAGCTGATGCAGGCGCGGATGAGTTTCTCGCAGGCCTTCATGAGGTCAGCCTCGCCGCCGACCGCCTCGGACAGGACCTTCTTCAGGATGTCGACCGAGTGCCTCAGGCAGGTGTCGATCAAAGCTTCTTTGTTGCGGTAGTATTTGTAGATGACTCCGACGCTGAGGCCTGCTTTCCTGGCGATGCTGCCGATCTGCGCGCGCTCCAGGCCGTTCTGCCCGAATTCATCTATCGCGCTGTCGAGGATCGCCTGCTGCTGTTCCTCTGTCAGTTTCTTCAGCATGGGTTCACTTCCCTTCGGGAACGGGCGCGTCCTTCCGTTTGGAGTATTTCCGGACGTAGAAGCGGTGCTCCAGGATCCTCTCCGCCTGCCCGACCGTAATCGGGTCGTTTCCTGCAGCGGCGAGAAGCGCAGCCATGCAGTTCTTCTCGAGGACCATCAAAAACGCTTCCGCCTCTTCTTCGGAAGGCGCGGCGATAAGGGCGCCGCGCCATTTGATCAGCACTGCGCCGGGCAGTTCGCGGATCGCTCTGGCGGCTTCCATGTCGCCGGCGCCTCTCTGCAGGCATCTCACCTGCGTGCCGGCAAACTGGGCCATGTCGTCGACGTAAGCCGGGACCGCCTTGCCGTATTCGCTCATCTTGAGGACAAAGGGGCTGGCGCACTCTGCGGTTACCGCCGCGCCCGTCCTGATGAACACTCTGTTCCAGCGATAGTTTTCCTCGTGGATATCAGCATGTGTGAAGCGCATATACTTCTTAAGAGGTATGCCGCTCTCGTGGCCTTCGGGGAATTCGGCGCCGACCAGTTCCCTGTATATAGTCTCCGAAAGATCTTCGAGCGCGTGGGCCGCGCGGAAGACTTCCTCATACGATCTGCCAAGGATGACAGCCCCGTGGTTCCTCATGAGGACCGACTTGGAATGCGGGTTCTGCTTGAGCGCCTCAGCCACGTTGTCGGCCAGCTTCTTTGTTCCCGAGAGCCCGTATGCAGCGGTCGGTACCCTGAGGCCGAGCAGCGCGCGGGGCGATTCCGCCGGGTCTCTGTCCGGATCCGTCGGGACCGAGAAGGTCTCGCCCAGGGTGCTCAGCGCGGTCGCGTAGTTCTGATGGGTGTGGATGATGAAGTCCGCGTCCTGGCGCAGCTTGTAGACCGCCGCGTGGAGCAGCTTCTCGCTCGAGGGCTTCGGACCCGTTTTGTCGTAGGACCCGTCAGCGATCTTCACGACCGCCAGATCCTCCGGCTTGAGATCCTCGTAAGCCCTGCCGCTCGGCGTGATGATGAACTCCTCGTCGGAGATCCTCGCGCTGACGTTTCCCCAGGTGCGGGCGATGAGGCCGCTCTTCAGGAGCTCAAGGCCGGCTGCGATGACTTTTTCTCTTGCTTCTTCGATCGAATATGCCATGGCGCCCTCCTATTTCTTCGCTTCCTGCCCGGGGAGCCTGCCGCATTTCGCGAATACCCGGTCAAAGCGCGCGATAACGTCGTCGATATCTTCCTCGGTGTAAGCCGCGCTGGTGTAGAGGCGGGACCCGGCGAGGGTGATCAGGCCTTCGGCCATATACGCCGCCCCCATATGCTCCATCTCGTTCTGGCGGATGCCGGTCTCTTTGATGATGCCGGGCACCTCCCAGAGCCTGGACCAGTCGATCGAGAAATGCATGGTCCCGACGCTGTCCAGATGGCAGATCGAACCCTGGTTGAAGGCCACGAACGGCAGGTTGTACTTCTTGATCGATTCCTGCAGGCCGCGGGTCAGGCGGTCGCCCATGCGTCCGGCCTTCTCGCAGGCGTTCTGCTTCTCGATCTCGCAGATCATGTGGTAGCCCGCGCAGGTCGAGATCGGTGTCGCCGAAAGCGTGCCTCCGCAGAGGGCTTTGTGGACCTTCTTCAGCTGTTTGCTCTGTCCGTCGAGCCCGGCTCCGAGGTACGCCATGCAGTCACGGTGTCCGCCGACCGCTCCGGCTCCCGGGTATCCTCCCGCCACGACCTTGCCGAAGACCGTGAGGTCGGGGTCAACTCCGAAGAATCCCTGGGCGCCGTGCACTCCGAGACGGAAGCCCGTCACCACTTCATCAAAGATGAGCAAAGCGCCGTATTTATGCGCGAGGCGCTCGCAGCCCTTGACGAACTCCTTCGACACCGGGCGCGTGCCGGATTCCGGGCCTACCGGCTCCATGAACACAGCCGCGGTGCCGCCGTCGAGTTTATGCTTCTTCAGCTTCTTCTCGAGGTCCTCCAGGTCGTTCGGGAAAAACTCGTCGGTATGCTTGAATATGAATCCGGGTACGCCGTGTGAGAGCATGCCTTTGGTGCCCGGGATGCGAATGCCGTAGGCGAGCTGGTCGGACCAGCCGTGATAGGCGCCGCCCATCTTCAGGATGTTCTTGTTGCCTGTCTTGAGGCGGGCGATCCTGGCAGCGCACATGCATGCCTCGGTACCCGACCCCAGGAAGCGGATCATCTCGACAGAGGGGACGAGCTCGCTGATCTTCTTCGCGAGCTTGTACTCGTATTCGTGGAAGAGCCCGGTCGAGGGCCCGCAGGTGTTCAGAAGGTCGATTACCGCGTCCCTGACCTCGGGCGGGTTGCTTCCGAGGACGGTCGGCCCGCCCGCCTGCAGCAGGTCGTAGTACTCGTTCCCGTCGACGTCGGTCATCTTGTTGCCGATGGCCGATTTGATCGCGATCGGGAAGGGGTAGTTGAACGCGAGGTTGTGCTCCACTCCGCCCGGTATGACCTTCTTCGCCTCGTCGGTCATCTGTTTGGAGCCCGCGCATTTCGCGTCGAAATAGTTCTTAATGTAGTCGTCGAGATGCTCCGGCAGCACCGAGTAGATCGGCTTGGTGATCAAAGCGTCCAGCCGCTTGGTGACGTCCGCAGCGTCCAGGTAATTCTCGCTGTCTATAGCGTATCCGTTATATGCCATATTTCCGTTCCTCCGCTCTCGTGAACCATCGTTCACGTGTTCTGCCTTGATTGTAGTACGCCATCCCCGCGCCGTCAAGCAAAAAGCGCAGAAATAGCCAGGAATTATGGCTTGGTTAAAGTGAAGAGGACATAATAAAACCGGACATGTGACGCCCGGGTATAGGTAGTTAGCTTATTGTCCCTCATCATTGCTTTGGAGGTTACAATAATGTTACCCTAATTGCAAATTTGAAGATGTTAGAATGATGCCTTTGTTATCTCTCAAATGAATTGTTGTCTTGTCTTTTTTTGGTTTGCAAAGGTTGTTTTGCTCGAATAACCGCTTTAGTTTTTCTAAGTGCAGCTATTGAAGCTGCTATTCCCAACGCACAAATAATGATCATCCCCCAATAGGGACCCGCAAACCCCGCAAGTAAAAATATGCAGAAAAGTACCAGTAGGACATGCCACATGATTCTTATAGCTTTAAACTGGCCTGGCTTCTCGTCATACATTCTTGTATACGCGTCTGAGTCAATTCGCGCTTCGCTATTTTCATTACCATTCTGCTCACTGCCATGATATATGTCGTTTGCTCTAGCCAAATATGTTGATCTTACCCATCCACCATCCCCCTGTTCGTCCTTAAAGTACATCAAATCCGGATGACGTTTAAACAGCGCCGCTGAGTAAGCTTTTATATCTTCACTTCCTAAATCAGCTTGTAAAAGCACCGCGTCTGGAATCTGATCTTTATACACTAATGGATTTGAGACCTGATTATCCACGAAAAACGCATATGCATCATATGGAAGAGCATCATAATCTATTCCCCTCCCCGTCTCCAGATCTATTTCATCTACATACAGGGAGTCTGCACTACCGGTGTTCCGCTTTATTCTTTCAACATCTATAGCGTCAGTGAGACGGTCCGGGACGAATTCGTCAAATCTCATCCCTTCTTCCACCTTGTAGTTGTCTTCATAATATCCTGGCGCATCCTTTACCTGGTTAGCTTTTCTAACACCGCTATAAATATCTCTTACTCCAACAGTTGTACGATGATAAACCGCGTTATAGGCGGCTCTCTTGGGGTCTTTTATCCAGCCAACCCCCTTTTTTCCATAAAAAGGATTAACCGCTCCTTTTGCTGCTCGTTCGATTCTTCCGGTTGTTCTTGCCTTGACAGATTTTTTAATGCTTGGTTTTCTGATGCCAACCTTCATTTTCAGGCTCCTTTCGACAGCAAATCGGACTCCTCATTCTTCTCAGAATCAATTCTTTCAATTTCCTGCATATATCCTGCAGTAATTATGCCTGCCGGCAAAGCAATAATTGCCACTCCAAATATCGAAGAAACCATTGTGATTACTCTGCCTAAAGTGGATACAGGGTAAATATCGCCATATCCTACCGTGGTCAAAGAAACAGTTGCCCAATAAACAGCATCAAAGAAAGATTCAAAAGAATCCGGTTCAACGTTAAAGACTATCAGCGCCGAAACCAGAATATAGCCTCCAGCGAGTACACAAACCGCAATCAGAGAATTCTTTGATTTCTTAAGAACATTTGCTATTATCTCAAGGTTCTTGGAATACCTTAAGGCCTTGAACACTCTGATTACTCTCAAGGCTCTTATCATACGGAGAACACGGAGTACTTTGAAACCACTATTAATGATGCTCAACGACGGCAAGATCGAGATCAGATCTATTATTGCCATAACAGAGAACGGGTATCTGACAAAAGAAACTATACCCTTTTTTTCAAACTTATAGTCTGCGGTGATCCATCTAAGCAGGTAATCAATAATGAATATTGCTACCGTTATTTGGTCTATAATCCTTAAAATGGAAGTTTCTTCTTTGAAAGCAAGAGGAAGAAGGCTAAGCACTATTATGACTATCATGCTGGCATCATAAATAGAACTCGCCTTGTCTTCCCCGTTTGATTTTTCTATTATTTCATAGATCCGTCTTCTCATAATAAGCATCTCTTTTCAGAAGTTCGATCCATTATCCTCTCTTCAGGAACCCGGTGCAGCAATGCATCGCGCCGAAGCCTTTGCGGATCTCGCTGATGTCGACGGTGATGACTTTGATGCCGTTCTTCTCGAGGAGTTCCTGCGACCTCGGGTTGCCCTCCGGCATTACGATGAGGCCGGGCTCGATCGCGACGAAATTGATCGCGAACGTGATCTTCGCCTCGTTCCTGGAGGGGCATTCCAGAAGCTTGATGCCCTTCTTCTTAAGCGCGTCGCAGACGTCATAGGGCACCTGCGGGGCGTTGATCAGGGCCACGTCGTGGGAGGCCATGTTGAGGTTGCCGTCGATGTGCGCGTGGCCGTAGGGGACCTGCATGTGGATGATGTTCGTGACTCCCATGCGCTTCAGCTCGGTCTCGACCATCTCGTAGCCCTCGCGGTTGGTGCGGACACCGGAAGCGAGCACTATGGTGTGCCTGTCGATCCAGAGGCCCATCGCGCCTTCAAACGTCGCGCTTCCGCAGATCGTCCTGATGATCGGGACTCCGAGGTCGGCCAGGGCTTTGGCCATATATCGCTCCTCGCCGCGGCGGGCTTCCATGGCGGGCCGGGTGACTATCGCGCCCTCCGGCGTCATGAGCAAAAGGTCGCGGCAGAACAGAGCGTTCGGGCGGTCCGGCCTTTGCTCCTCGATGTAGTGGACGCGCACCCCGTGGTCGCGGTAGACCTGGCAGAGCGCGTCGTGCTGGGCGCGGAAAAGCTCCGGGTCGATGGGAGAGAGGAACCTCGCCGCCTGCCAGTCAAAATTCTCGATCTCCGGTCCGGGTCTCCTGACTATGCAGTCCCGGAGCGTGTCTACCTCCGAGCAGACGCCCCAGTCGCCCCAGAGGTTCTTCATATCATCTTCTATCGAGGTCTCAAGCGGGAACCATCTCTCGCCCGGGATGGAATCGATGTCTCTTAAGATCTCTGCCATGTCTCGTTCCTCCTCGTCCTGCGCGCTAGCCCCTCTTCAGATACGCCGTGATGCAGTGCAGGGCGCCTTTGCCTTTTTTGATCTCCGGGATCTCGAGGGTGTCGACTTTGATGCCGTTGTTCTCCAGGAGCTCCTGGGTCCTGGGGTTTCCTGCGACCATCACTATGTGGCCCGGCTCGATCGCTACGAAATTGGTGCAGAAGCCGTCGCGCACCTCGGTCCTGGAAGGCGCCTCGAGGATCTTGAAGCCCTTCTTCTTAAGCATGTCGATGATGTCGTAGGGGACCTGCGGGGCGTGGATCAGGACCGTGTCGTTGCTCGCGGGGTTCATCAGGCCGTCGATGTGGATGTTGCTGTAGGGCTGCTGCATGTGGTAAACGGTGACTCCCATGCGCTCGAGCTCGGTCTTCACCTGCTCAAAACCGCTCCGGTTGCAGCGGCTCCCGGTCGAGAGAACGCAGGTGTGCCGGTCGACCCACATGCCGTTCGCGCCTTCGAACATCCCGTCGCCCGCAATCGTCTTCAGGATCGGCACACCGATCTTGGCGAGCGCTTCGGCTACGTATCTCTCCTCTCCGCGGCGGGCTGCCATTCCCGGGCGTGTGAGGATCGCTCCCTCCGGAGTCATGAACATGAGGTCGCGGCAGAAGATCGCGTTCGGGCGATCCTCCCTCTGGTTCTCGACGTAGTAGACTTTGACCCCGTGCGCGCGGTAGTAATCCGCGACCATGTCGTGCTCGGCCCTCATCTTCTCGACGTCCAGCGGCTCGTCTGAGAATCTGACCGCTCCCGCGTCAAAGTTCTCGACCTCTTTGCCCGGCCGCCTCAGCAGCACGGCTCTCAGGGTGTCGACCTCGGAGCATACGCCCCAGTCTCCCCAGTACTCCGTCATATCCGTCTCGAAATCGGTCTCCTTCGGGAACCAGCGCTCGCCGGGTATAGAATCGATGTCCAGATAATCTTTGTTCAGGTCTGCCATGTGTTCTGTCCTCCTATATTCCGAGATATGCTTTCACGTTCGCGAACTCTATATTCGCCCTGCGCACGAGCGACTCCTCGGTGAGGAAGGCGGTGTGCGGCATGAGCTGGGTGTTCTTCGCGCTGACCAGCGGATAGTCGGCGGGGATGGGCGGTTCCATATCAAAGACGTCGATGCCGGCTCCGGCGATCCTGCCTTCGTTCAGGGCTTCGGCGAGCGCGGTGTTGTCGACGATCGGGCCTCTGGCGCAGTTTATGAATATGGCGGTCGGCTTCATCAAATCGATCTTCTCGCGGCTGATCATGCCCTTTGTCTCTGCGTTGTTCGGGGTGTGGAGGCTTATGATGTCGGAGGTCTTAAGGAGCTCGTCGAGCGGTACGTATTCGATGCCGGCGGCCTTTACTTCCTCGCGCTCATGGCGTGCTGTCGCGATGACCTTGGCTCCGAATGCCTGATACAGCTTGGCTGTCATGAATCCGATGTTCCCGCAGCCGATGATGCCGACGGTCCTGCCGTGGATCTCACGGCCGGCGAGGCCGGCGGAAGTACCGCCGTTACGGACTCTCGCGTCGCCCTCGGCGAACTTTCTGAGCAGGCTGATCGTGAGGCCGAGCGCTTCCTCGGCGACGCAGATCTCGGAATAGCCGACGCAGTTCTGGACTTTGATGCCCTTCTCGGCGCAGGCGTCCAGGGCGACGTGGTCGACCCCGGCAAAGGCGACGGCCAGGAATTTCAGCTTGTCTGCCGCGCGAACGACGGCCTCCGGATACGGATTGTTCGCTATCATAACAACGTCCTGCCCGGCGCTCCTCCTGATGAGCTCCTCCGGATCGGTCGTCTTGGTATCGTAATAGGTGAAGCTGTGACCGGCGTCTGTGAGCGGCCGGGCCAGTTCTTCGATCAGTTCGCGGGATACTCCCAGCGGTTCAAGCAACGCGATATTCATTGGTGTACCTCCTGTTTCTTCCGGGCTCCGCTTCGGGACCGGTTCGTTCATATTCTGATATTACCATACTATCGGCCGCTTTGCTCGGGTGAAGTGGGCCTTCGCGGCTATATTTTTTGCCCGGCACGGGAACTGCCTTGCGTGCTTGTGGTATAATTCGGACAACGATACTTTCAGGTTTGCCGGTATCACGGCGGAGAAAAGATATGAGACTTTTGCTCGCGGAAGATGAAAGGATGCTCTCCGAAGCTTTGGTGGAGATGCTGACACATAACAATTATTCGGTCGACCCGGTCTACGACGGGGAGGACGCGCTGTACTACCTGCAGAAC
>JAFWFF010000130.1 GCA_017515765.1 Bacillota bacterium
ACATCTCAGAAAGGTCTGCCTGCTGGACGAGGCGTGCGTGGAGGCTTTGTTCCCGGAGGGCGGCACTCTGGGCAGCACGGTAGAGATAAAGAGCGAGCCCTTCTGCGTGGTCGGGATCGCTGCCGAGAAGGAGTCCTTTGCTCCCGAGATCGCGACTATGTCCGACTACTACACCTACTATCAGGAGAAGGCCGGGAAGGTGTATATCCCGATAAGCGTATGGCCCGCGGTGTACCAGTACGACGAGCCCGAGAACGTCGTGATCAGGGCGGCGAGCACAGGCGACATGACTTCAATAGGCAAAGCCGCCGAGGAGATACTGAACGAGTCGGTGAGCTCCGGCGAGGTCAGCTATAAGGCCAAGGATCTGATGGAGCAGGCCAAGGAGATCCAGCAGCTCTCGAAGAGCACCAACACCATGCTGATCTGGATCGCCGGGATATCGCTTCTGGTCGGAGGCATCGGCGTGATGAATATCATGCTGGTCTCGGTCACCGAGAGAACGGCTGAGATAGGCCTCAAAAAAGCTGTGGGAGCCCCGAAACGCGCCATCATGATGCAGTTCCTGACCGAGGCTGTGGTACTCACCTCCACGGGCGGGATACTGGGAGTCATAACCGGCGTGATACTCGCGGAGCTTATCTCCCAGCTAAACGGCATACCGGTCGCGATCAGCTGGCCGGCGACACTGTTCGCCGTGGCGTTCTCCATGGCGATCGGAGTGATATTCGGGATCCTGCCTTCACGGAAGGCCGCGAATCTCGACCCGATAGAGGCGCTGAGGCACGAGTAGCCGCATGCGCGGAAAGGAACGGAAGCGATGAGCATTATCAGGAGAAAAGAAGAACGCGAAGCGTTCACGATGGAGAGGAAATTCGGAGGGCCCGGGACGATCAAAGGGCTCAGGGTCATAAACTCCGACCCGGAACTTATGGACAAAGGCCGCATCTTCAGCGAATTCGTGCTTGAAAAGGACTGCGGCTTCGGTTACCATGTTCACGATACTGACTTTGAGGTCTATCTGATGCTCGAAGGCGAGGCGGAGTACAGCGACAACGGAAGCTTGACAACTTTGCTGCCTGGTGACGTCGCTATAGTCTATCCCGGAGAGGGGCATTCGATAACCAATCTGAAGGACGAGCCTGTGCGGTTCGTCGCGGCTGTCCTCTATCAGTAGCAGTTATATCAGAAACCGATAGTGTTCGTGACCATCCACTATCGCGGAGGGCTCCCGGCGGGCGCCTCCGGCATCAAAAAAACTAGGGAGAGTTATAACCGATGAAAAACAAAAGCACGCTTTTTCTGACGCAGGCGGCGTTGATCGCCGCGGTCTACGTCGTACTTACCGTGGTATTCGCGCCCTTCTCCTTCAAGGAGATCCAGGTACGCCTGTCTGAGGCGCTGACCATCCTTCCTCTGTTTACGCCCGCGGCCATCCCCGGGCTGTTCGTAGGCTGCCTCCTCGGAAACGTCCTCGGAGGCGCGGTGATCTGGGATACGGTCTTCGGCAGCATCGCGACCCTGATAGGCGCCGTCGGAACATATCTTCTGAGAAAGAAGAGCATGTATCTCGCGCCGGTACCGCCCATCGTGAGCAATACGGTGATAGTGCCGTTCGTCCTTAAATACGCCTATCAGCTCCCGCTCCCGATCCCTCTCATGATGCTTACCGTCGGCGTAGGCGAGGTGATCTCCTGCGGAGTCCTCGGCGTTTTGCTCGGCAAGCTCCTTAAGAAACACGAGGGAGCTATCTTTGGGAAAGAGGAAACACAATGAACATCAGGCATTCGACGATCCGGGACCTTGAGCGTATGCGTGAGATATACGCATACGCCAGGGATTTCATGGTACGCACAGGAAATCCCAACCAGTGGGGACCGACCAACTGGCCGCCGGAAGAACTTCTCAGGCAGGACATAGCTGAAGGCAACAGTTTTGTCTGCGAGGTAGACGGGAGGATCATCGGCACGTTCTTTTACCTGTACGGCCATGACATAGAGCCAACCTACAGAGAGATAGTCGACGGCTCATGGCGCGACGACGAACCATTCGGAGTGGTACACAGGCTCGCGGGAGACGGTTCGGCCAAAGGCATCGGCGAGTTCTGCCTCAACTGGGCCTTTGATCAGAGCGGACACCTCAGGGTCGATACCCACGGCGATAACAAAGTGCTCCAGAACCTTCTCGAAAAGCTCGGATTCGAGCGCAGAGGGACCATATTCGTGGTCGAGGACGACTACCCGAGGATCGCGTACGAGAAATGACGGGATCTCCCGTAAAGATTGCAATGACAGCCTCTTTCTGTTACAATTAATGGTTGCAGGGGAGGCTTTTTATATGCTTTCGGACGAGATAAAGACAGTTGCGTACGAGGACGGAAAACTGGTCATCCTGGACCAGACGCTGCTCCCCGGGCGCGAGGAATACACAGAGCTTAAGGACGCGGAAGACGTTTACCGCGCGATCAAAAGGC
>JAFWFF010000017.1 GCA_017515765.1 Bacillota bacterium
GCGATCCTGGATATCATGATGCCGAAGATGGACGGGCTCACGGTGGTCCGGAAGCTCAGGGCCTCGGGCAGCAGCCTGCCGGTCTTGATGCTCACGGCGAAGAGCGAGATCGACGATAAGGTCGAAGGCCTGGACAGCGGCGCGGACGACTATCTGACCAAGCCCTTCGCGATGAAGGAGCTTCTGGCCAGGATCCGCGCGATGACCCGCCGGCAGCCCGAGATGACCGGAAACACCCTCACGTTCGGCGACCTCTCCCTCAGGCGGTCCGACTTCGCTCTTTCCGCTCCGGGCGGCGAGATCAGGCTGGGCAGCAAGGAATACCAGATCATGGAGATGCTGATGGCCAACTCAGGCCGGGTCATCCCGACCGAGCGTTTCATGGAGAAGATCTGGGGCTATGACAGCGACGCGGAGATAAACGTCGTCTGGGTGAACATCTCCGGCCTTAGGAAGAAGCTCGAACAGCTTGGCGCGCACGTCCTGATCAAAGCCTCGCGCGGCGTCGGCTACTATCTTGCGGAGGCGGCGGAATGATCAAAAGACTCAGGCGGCGCGTAATAGCCATAACTATGCTGGCGGTCTTCGTGGTGCTCTTCGTCCTGATGGGCGTCGCGAACCTTGCCAACTACCACCTCAAAGACAAGAACGCTGACGAACTGCTGGAGATACTGGCGGAAAACGGCGGGCGGTTCCCGCATCAGGGGCCGGGCGGAGGCCAGGGCTTCCCCGGCATGGGCGGCGAGCCTTTTGACGACGCGGATAACGATACGGACGACGCGGATGACGATACGGATGACGCGGATGACGCGGCCGACGATGCCTCCGGCGATGCCGAGCGCGACCCCTTTGATGACATGGGCGGATACGACTTCGGCAGGCGTCCGGGGATGAGCGAAGAGACTCCTTTCGAGACGCGATTCTTCTCGGTCACCCTGAACAGCGCGGGGCAGGTCTCTTCGATCGACACAGGCCAGATAGCCGCTGTCACCACGGAAAAGGCCACGGAGATGACCCGTGCGGCCGCGGAAAGCGGGAAGACGACCGGCTACAACGGCAATTACAAATACCTGCGCGCCGCGGCGCCGCAGGGTGATATGTACATCTTCCTCGACTGCACCAGGGATATCGAGTCCTGCAGGGCGTTCCTGAGGATAAGCACGCTGGTGTCTTTGATCGGGTTCTGCGCGATATTCATCCTGGTCGTCCTGCTGTCTCCCGCGATGATCAGGCCGATCGCCGAGAGCTACGAAAAGCAGAAGCGCTTCATCACCGACGCCGGGCACGAGCTCAAAACGCCCCTCGCGGTTATCGAATCCTGCACCGAAGTCGTCGAGATGCAGAGCGGGGAGAGCAAATGGACCGCGGGGATCCGCGACCAGGTTAAGCGCATGACCGACCTGACCGGCGCGCTGGTCTCTCTCGCCCGCATGGACGAGGCAGGCGGGGCGCTCGAGTTGTCAGACGTCGATCTCTCTGCTATCATTGAAGAGACTCTGAAGCCGTTTGCCCTGGTCGCCGAGCAGCAGGGAAAGAGCCTGGTTTCCGGCATCTCTCCCGGCGTAACGGTCAAAGGCAGCGAGGCCGCCCTGAGGCAGCTCGTTTCGATACTCGCTGACAACGCTGTGAAGTATTCATCCGAAGGCGCGGAGATCCGCTTCAGCCTCGGGACCGGAAGCAAACACGCCGTGCTCACGGCTTCAAACCCCGCCGAAGGCCTTAAGCCCGGGAACAGGGAAGAGTTATTTGACAGATTCTACAGGGGAGACAGCTCCAGGAGCAGCGAAAAGCGGGGCTACGGCATCGGCCTTTCGATGGCCCGCGCGATCTGCGAAGCCTGCGGAGGCACGATCTCCGCTCAGAGCCCTGACGGCAGCGAACTCGTAATCAAAGCGAGCTTCCCGCTCGCGTGACAGGACGACCGCCCGGCGCCCGGAAGCGCGGCAGATCCAGGCGGCCTGCACCGATAGTTACAGGAGACCATATGAAGACCATTCATCCGAAACACGCAAAAAGAGTTCTTTCAGCAGCGCTGGCCCTAATGCTGATCTTCCTCATTCCGGCAGCGGCGCTCCCGGCCTTTGCGGAGACCGAGCCTGCGGCCGATTCCGGGACCGAGACATACAGCATCACCGTGACCGGCGGAAGGGCAGCGGTCGGACAGAACGCCGAGGATCTCACCACCGTCGAGTTCACTGACGACAAGCCTTTCATATTCTTTGTTTTCGCCGACCCCTCGGACGGGCTCAGGGAATTTGATCACTGGGAGGCCGAAGGCGCCGCGCTGACCGCCTACCAGACCTACTCGAGCTGCTTTACCATGGCGATGCCGCACAACGATCTTTCGCTCACGGCAGTCTTCCGCGACACCGACCCGGACAAAAGGCTCGCCGGCTCCAACCGCTACGCGACGAGCCAGGCGGTGGCCAACGACTATATGAAGGGCCGCGAGGCAGGCTATTTTGATAAGGTAGTGGTCGCCAGCGGGGTGAATTTCCCCGACGCGCTCGCGGGAAGCTATCTTGCCGCTATGCTCGACGCGCCGCTCATCATGGTGAACGACAGCATGTCGCAGAACGTCGCGGACTACATCCAGCGCCACACCTACCCCGGAGCGACCGTATACATCCTTGGAGGTACAGGCGCGGTGCCCGAATCGTTCGAGACTCTGATCACCGGAAGCGACTACGGTTTCAAGGCCGAACGCCTCGCGGGAAGCAACCGCTATCTGACCAACCTGGAGATCCTCGATTCCTGCGGCGCCTGCGCTGAAGGCAAGACCGAGGACGTCCTGGTCTGCAGCGGGAAGAGTTTTGCCGACGCGCTTTCCGCGTCATCCCTCGCCTCTCCCATACTGCTGGTCGGCGACACGCTCCTCCCCGGACAGCTCGAATTCGTCAAGCGCCCCGGCGTCGGCACTGTCTATATCATAGGCGGGACTGCCGCGGTGTCGGAAAGCGTCGAGGCCGCGATCGCCGAAGCTTCCGGCAAGACTCCCGTAAGGCTCGCCGGCGCGAACCGCTACGAGACCTCCGCCGCTATCGCATCCTACTTCACCAACACGCTGGAAACCTTCGCGGGCGACATGGTCTTCTTCGCCAGCGGGGCGAATTTCCCCGACGGACTCGCGGGCGGCCCGCTCGCCTGCACCTACGGCGCGCCCCTTCTTTTGATCGACAAAGGCCGCACCGTCGACGCGGCCGGGTATAACGCCCTGCACGGCATCACCCGCTCGGTCACCCTCGGCGGCACGGGAGTCCTTCCCGACGAGACCGTCGCGGCAGCAAAAACCTACGCTGCCGCCGACACAGCCGGCATAAACTGACCGCAGGGTCTGCCAGAATATGATAATGAAAAGAGCCCGCTCCTGAAGCGGGCTCTTTGTTTATCCTGATTTATCCGGTTTTCCGGGTCACCGGCCGGTTTTTTACAGCCATCGCTTAAAAATCGAAAAATGTAGTTGCCATTTCGCAAAAAACGGGCGATGGCTGTCTAATTCTGGTCATCATGGTGCGGAATCAGATAGCCATTGGCCGAAAAACGAAAAATGTGCTGCCCATTTCGCAAAAAACGGGCAATGGCTGTCTAATTCGGATCATCATGCTGCGGAATCAGATAGCCATTGGCTGAAAATCGAAAAATGTACTGCCCTTTTCGCGAAAAATGGGCGATGGCTCACCAAATCGCATAGCGGGGCAGCCTCCGCGCCTGGTTCCGGCAGGCAGGCCGGCCGGCAACCCCGCGTCTCAGCCGAGCAGGCAGAGCACGGCGTGGTCGAGGAGGACCGGGGTGCGGTGGTAGAGGTCTTCCGTGTAGACGCGCTCGGTGAGCTTGTGGAAATCCTTTCCCCAGGGGCCGATGTTTATCCCGCCCATTGAGATGTCTTTGATCGCCTCAAAGGGGACGTCGTAGCATTCCCCGAAGAGCGGCATGGCTCCGGAAAGCGACGCTCTCTGGGCGGCGGGGTCGTCGATGTTGATATAGCTCAGGTCGCAGATGCCGGTGAAGAAATATTCCCTTTCGTATTCTTCCCCGTACTTCTCGGCGGCGAAGCGGATGATCTCCTCTCCGAGGCCCTTTGCCGCGGGAGCGATGCCTTCGAAATAGCAGTTGGACACGTTGGGGTAGTAGGGCGGGAGCAGGCCGTAGACCACTCTCGGGGACATGTCTTCAACGTAGTCGTAGATCGCGTCGACCAGCCTGAATGTGCCCTCGATGGTATTGATCGCGCCGGATCTGATGTCCGCCAGAATCGCGGCCTTCCTATGCTCGTAGGCGGAGCGGAACTCTTCGCCGTGGGACGCCAGAGCCAGATCGTAGAGTTCGCGGAACTCGCTCACGCAGGGCTTCCAGGGAAGCTCGGCGATCTCGCGGCCGGACGCGCGGCAGAAAGCTTCGTAGCTCTTCTGGGTGCGGCCGATGACCGCTTCCATCGCGTCAAAACAGACCTTTCTCACGTTCCCGAGCACCTGCGCCGGGGTCTGGTTAAGGGAAAGGACGCTCAGGCAGCCTGTGGAGACCAAAGGCATAGAGACGTCGTAGTGATCCTTCCTGTCGCGGGCGTACAGCCAGGTCGGCGCCGGCGCGCACTCTCCCGCGTAGCTGTCGGCAAAGTCTATGTTGACCTCTGTCCTGGTCATGATCTCCGCCAGGATGCCGGTGGAATTTATCCCCTCATAAACCTTGCCTGCGTGGGCAAGATATCCCCTTACGTAGAAGAAAGGCATGAGCTTTCCGACGGTGCCTTCGGACAGGACGCCGCAGTCCGGGCGGCGCCTTTGATGGGGCTCCGAATTGATCATCATGAGGTAGTTAAGGCCGTATTTCGCCTTAAGTTCGGACAAAAGCACCGCCGCGGCGCGCATTCCGGCAGACTGGTTCTCCTCGTCCGGGACGGCGATCACCAGGAAATTCCCTTTGAAGTCCGGCATCTTTGAGTACTGCTCGAGCAAAGCGAGCTGGATCGATCCGCCGCCCTTCATGTCGCAGCCGCCTCTTCCGAACAGATAGCCGCCCGAAGCGAGATCGGCAGCCGCTTCCTCAGAGAGCAGGCCGGGGTGCTGTTTCAGCGCCTCAGCGACTTCGTCCGGCGAATACGCTATATCCGCGAGGTTCTTGAAATCCTCCACGTCCACCACGTCGAAATGGTGCACCGCGCACACGGTGTCACTCACGGTCCCGCCTCCACAGGTCCCGCGGACCATCGCCCAGCAGACCGAGCGCCCGAACTCGTCGCCCGGGATCTCATATACTCCCCAATACTGGGGATTTTCCCCGAAATAGGGGATCTCCCCTATCAGTTCTTTAAAGAAAGGTACTGCCTTCTGCTCCGCTGCCGTCCCCGATGTGCTCCTGACTGCCATGTACCTGTACAGTATGTCTTTGATCCTTGCCGACAAGGCTTCAAAATCGATGCTGTGGTTATCCATGATCTCTCCTCCGGTATCTTAAAAATTATCTTTTGTTCAGTGATCCGACTTCAGCCCGGCGCCGCACATAGTGATCAGGCAGTCGGGCGTTTTGCCGTATTTGCTGCAGTAATTGAGGTACGCCGCATAGTTGGCCGCGGTCGTATGCTCACAGTATACACCCTTTGCCGCGAGGGCGGCGCGGGCATTGAGGATCTTGTCTTCCGGCGCGTGGATGAACCTCACCCCGTACTTCCGCGCGTATTCGAGGATCTCCGCCGCGCGCATCGGTTTGCCGATCGCTATGCCTTCCGCCATGGTTTCTTTGACCTCGACCTCGGCGTAGTCTGAGAGCCCCTGCTCGGCGGCTTTGAGGAGCGGGTCGCAGGTCTCGGCCTGCACCGCGATGATCTGCGGCACCCGGTCGATCACGCCTGCCTCGGTGAACTCGTCCAGCGCGTGCATAACTCCGAGGAAAAGCGTCCCGTTCCCGACCGGGATGATCAGATTCTCCGGGAGCCTCCCGAGCTGCTCGAACATCTCGTAGAGATAGGTCTTGGTCCCCTCATAGAAGAACGGATTGTATACATGGTTGGCGTAGTAGATGCCTTCGCTCTCGACTTTCGCCCTGCAGACATCGGCGCAGTGGTCGCGGTCTCCGGGGATTATCGCGACTTTGGCGCCGTGTGCCCGGATCATGTCGATCTTCTTCGGGCTCGTGCCCTCTTTGACAAAGATCTCGCAGTCGATGCCTGCCCTTGCCCCGTAGGCCGCGACGGCATTCCCGGCGTTCCCGCTGCTGTCCTGCACCACCCGGTCGACGCCGATCGACTTGCAGTGCGCGATCAAAACGGCCGCGCCGCGGTCCTTGAAGGAAAGGGTGGGCATGAAGTAGTCCATCTTCAGCATCACGTCCTCGTCGAACTTCACTATGGGGGTGAGGCCTTCGCCCATCGTCACATCGCGCCACGAGTCGTCGCGGAGCGCCATGAACTTCCTGTAGCGGAACATGCTCCACTCACTTTTGTCTATTCCGTCGAGGCTGAACTTCGGCGGCTTGAAATCAAGCTTCCAGAGGCCTCCGCAATCGCATTTCGCCTTGCGGCTCGTCACCGGCTCGCGTTTTCCGCATTTTCCGCAGATGTATTCCATGGTTTTCCCCTTATCCTTTTCCCCTATGAAGGGAAGTTTTCCCCTTATACCGACCGGCCGCGGCAGGCTACGGGGATCTCTCCGATCACCCTCCCGCCGGAGACCAGATATGCTTTATCGTACAGATTGACGGTCGGGCAGATGTGGCTCGGTATTATCCCGACCTTGTCACCGATCTGCACTCCGTCGCGGAATTCCGCGCTGTTCAGCACAGCGTGCTCGTCATACAGGTTATCTACCGTTATGTGTTCCGCGCCTTTGACCGCGCCGAAGCCGTTTGTCGCGCAGATGCCCGACGGCCTGTTCTGCGAGACGAGCGCCTTTGCTCCTGCGTCCAGGACGACTCGGTCCCCGTAGGGTTTGGAGATGACCGACGCGAGCACTGTCGCGGCGCAGCGGCTGAAATCCCCGATCGCCTTTGACTGTCCGACGTCAAAGAATATATACGTCCCAAGACGCAGCTCGGTGACGCCTTCATACTGTTCCGGCTCATCGCAGAGCATCACCGAAGGAGTCGCGCCGATACTGACCGTATCGATATCCACACCCATAGAGCGGATTATGTCCGCGGCGCGCACCGTCCTCTCATAGGCGGCTTTGGCCTTAGCGCGGCAGTCTGCGGCGTCCTTTGCCTTATATGTATGGCCCTCGTGGGAAAAGATCCCTTTAAGGACGACGTTCCGGGAGGCTTTGATCGCGCTTACCAGGCCGGTCAGCTGCCAGTCCTCCACGACGCCCGATCTCACTTCTCCGACTTCATATTCTATCAGGACTTCAAGCGGCTTTTCCCCCTCGAACACCTCTTCCATCTGGGCGAGCTGGACCACGTTGTCGATCCCGGCGCGCACCCGGACGCGGCGTGCGAGGTCCCTGAGCCTCTCGTATTTGTCCCTGCCGATCACCTCGTTCGCTATGAAGATGTCGCCGATCCCGGCGTCCGCCATCACCTCAGCCTCGCCTATCTTGGCGCAGGCTATCCCGCAGGCCCCGGCTTCCATCTGGAGCTTCGCGAAATACGGCATGCGGTGAGTCTTGATGTGCGGCCTCAGCGCGATGCCCAGCCGGTCCGCTTTCTCCTGCATCATCCGGATGTTTTCCAGAGCGCGATCCCGGTCTATCAAAAGCGCCGGCGTCGGCAGATCATATGGGGAGATCATATTTTTCTCATTCATTTTCTCATTGCTCCGGCATCTCAGCGACCGCTTCTATCTCTATCAGTACGCCGTGATGGAGCTCGCTCGTGGGAACGATCACCCTCGCAGGCTTATGCTCCCCGAAGAATTCCCCGTAGACGCGGTTCACTTCGTCCCAAAGAGCGACGTCAGGGACGTATACCCTGCAGAGGACCACTCTGTCGCGCGAAGTCCCCGCGGCTCTCAGGACGCGGTCGACGTTTTCCAGCGCCTGCAGCGTCTGCTCAGTTATGCTTCCGGTCTGCATGACCCCGGTATCGTGATCCATCGGGAGCTGGCCCGAAACATACAGCATGCCGCGCGAGATCATCCCGGGCACGTAGTGCCCTTTGTTAACGGCTTTGGTCTCGATAAATACTTCTTTCATATTTTTCACCTTACATGGGGAGTTTTGCTGTGGCCCTTTTCCCCATTATATCGAAAGGGAGCCCGGTTCTCAATCGATGCGGGACAGCCCGGGGAAAACTTTTTTCAAAAAATTATTCACCTTTAAGTCCGTTTAAGGTTGACGGCCTATCCTTTGATCAGAAAGCCGGAAACGCACGGCAAGGCGAAAGCCTTTGGAGATAGATATGAACGACAAGATATTTCAGAGACACGAGATCAAATACATGGTAACGGACAGCCTGAGGGACGCGGTCATCCGCGGCATGAGCGCCCGGATGATCCCGGACCCCCACGGCAAAAGCACTGTCTGCAACGTCTATTTCGACACTCCGGACTACAGGCTCATAAGGAGATCGCTCGAAAAACCCGAGTACAAAGAGAAAATCCGCATCAGGAGCTATGGGAAATGCCGCCCTGATGACAAGATCTTCATGGAGCTCAAGAAGAAGTGCAGGGGAGTGGTCTACAAGAGGCGCATCAGCCTGACGGAGGCCGAATGCGAGAGCTATCTTGCAGGCAGAGCCCCGCTTCCCGTGGACTCGCAGATAGGGAGAGAGATCGACTATTTCCGCAGCTTCTACAGGGGGCTCGCCCCGAAAGTCTACCTCTGCTACGACAGAGAAGCCTTTTACGACAGGGAAGACGACAGCTTCCGCGTGACCTTTGACCGGAACATAAGGTACAGAGAGACAGGCCTTTCGCTCACGTCGGAACCCGGCGGCAGGCTCATCCTCCCCGATGGATATTCCCTTATGGAGATCAAAACGGGCGGCGCCATACCCCTTTGGTTCGTGGAGATAATCACGCGGTACCGCCTGGCCAAGGCCTCCTTTTCCAAATACGGGACGGCTTACGGGATCATCCTTAGGGAAAAGCTGGACAAGGACGGTTGCTTTGTAAGGGGGAACGCAGCGTTCTCCCCCAAAGCAGACAGGCAATACAGAGATATGAGAAAAACAGAAAGAGGAAAAATAAATGCTGGATACGCTTTTTTCGGGAATAATGACGGCAGGGAGCCTGTCGCTCACAGCCTTTTTAATTAGCCTTTTCTCCGCCCTCGTGCTGGGAACGGCGATCGCCGCGGTATACGGCTATAAATCGAAACACTCCGCAGGGTTCCTCATGACCATCGCCCTGCTCCCCGCGATAGTCGCGGTGATAATAATGATGGTGAACGGCAGCCTCGGCGCTTCCGTCGCGGTCGCGGGCGCGTTCTCGCTCGTGAGATTCCGCTCCAATCCGGGAACGGCGAGAGAGATCTGCGCGGTCTTCCTGGCAATGGCGGTCGGCCTTGCCTGCGGGATCGGATACCCGGCGTTCGCTGCGCTCTTCGCGGCGATCATCTGCATAGCCACCCTGGCCTTTGAGCACTTCGGCATGATGCAGAAGCGCGACGCGGAGCTCGACAAACACCTTCACATAACCGTGCCCGAGGATCTGGAATACGCAGACGTATTTACGGACCTGTTTGAGAAATACACTTCGGAAAGCACTCTCAAGAGCGTGAAGACCACCAATCTCGGAAGCCTGAACAAGCTGAACTACCTGATCACCATGAAGGAGCCGGGCAAAGAGAAGGAATTCATCGACGAGCTCAGATGCCGGAACGGCAATCTCGAGATCAGCATCTCGCTCGCGGGAGCCGAAGGCGACCTTTGATCAAAGCCCCCATTCACATTTCACAGCCCGGAACGCCGGGCAAAAGAGGAGGCGCCGCCCGGCGCCTCCTCTTTCTCTTTGTAATTCTTCCCATTCCGCCCGCCTGCCGGAAACCTTCCCCGATTAGTCTTCCTCATATCATATATTACAAAAACGATTGTCCTTTTCCCCTTTAATGAGTTGAAATTCTCCCTTTAAAATGGTATCATTCTTATACTTGTTTGTCGTATCAAATAGGAGGATCGGTAAATGTACAAGATCAGTGAATTAGAGAAAAAGTACAAAGAGAAATTGATCACCGCCGAGGAAGCGGCGGCTTTGGTAAAATACGGAGACCGTATCCACTTTGGTCTCGGCTGCGGCATGGTGGTCGACATCGACAAGGCCATAGCGGCGCGTGCGGACTCTCTCCATCACGTAACGGTCATCTCGACCATCAATCTCCGCAAGGAGCCGTTCGAGACGTCCAAGGCGACCCAGTCCAACGACCAGGTGAGATTCGTATCCGCCCACTTCGGCGGAGCGGACAGGCGCATGCGCGACGCCGGCCGCTGCTGGTATATGCCCCTCCTCTTCCGTGAGCTTCCGTCTTACTGGAGGATCAACGACAACAACCTGGACATCGCGTTCTTCCAGGTGACCCCGATGGACAAATACGGCAACTTCAACATCGGTCCCCAGGTCTCCGACCTCTGGGGCGTCATCGTGGGCGCCAAGATGATCGTCGTCGAAGTAAATGAGAACATGCCGGTAGCCCTCGGAAGGCAGACACAGCTGAACCTCGCGGACGTCGACTACGTGGTCGAAGGCAGCAATACCCCGCTCCCGATCGTGCCCTCCAAGGAGCCGACCGAGATCGACCGCAAGATCGCAGGCCACGTCGTACCGCATATCAAGAACGACAGCACGCTCCAGCTCGGTATCGGCGGCATCCCGAACTGCATCGGAAGCCTCCTCGCCGAGTCCGACGTCAAGGATCTTTCCGCCCACACCGAGATGCTCGTTGACGCGTATGTCGACCTCTACGAAGCCGGCAAGATGAGCGGCAACAAGAGCGTCGAGAACGGCAAGCTGCTCTACGCGTTCGCCGGCGGCACCAAACGCCTCTACGACTTCATAGACAACAACCCGATCTGCTCCAGCGCGCCTGTCGACTACGTCAACAACATCGAGATAATCGGCAGCATAGACAATTTCGTATCCATTTCCGGATGCATCAACGTCGACCTCTTCGGCCAGGTCTGCTCCGAAGCCGTGGGCTTCAAGCAGATATCCGGTACCGGCGGCCAGCTCGACTTCGTTCTCGGAGCCTTCCAGTCCAAGGGCGGCCAGAGCTTCCTCTGTACCCCCTCGACCAGGATGGACAAGGACGGCAATATGGTCTCTTTGATCACCCCGACCCTCCCGTCCGGCTCCGTGGTCACCACCCCGCGCCAGGCGACCCACTACGTCGTCACCGAGTACGGCGCGGCGAACCTGAAGGGCAAGAGCACCTGGGAGCGCGCTGAGATGCTGATAGAGATCGCCCACCCCGATTTCCGCGACGACCTGATCCGCGACGCCGAGGCGATGGGCATCTGGAAGCAGTCCAGCAAGCTCGACTGATCCGACGATCAAAGGCGGCTGCAGAAAGCCGCCTTTTTTGATGTCTCGGACGCGTTCCGCCTGTTGCATTATTATTAAATAAATGGTATATTGTAATTAATTAAAGCCTTTAACAAATCGTGCAGAGCGGCGGCGCAGGTATGCGCCGGAGGAGCCTTCCATGACAGAGAGACAAGCCGGTCCGGAAAGACCCGAAAACGCAGCAGGCCCGGGGATCAAAGAGACGTCCGGCAAGAGCGGCATCAGGGAGATGCTCCTGAATATGCGGCTCGAGGTGAACCGCGGCAAGAACCGCTTTACCATGAGCCACGGAAGCTTCAACTACCGGCGCCGGATGGGCGTCTGGAGGAAGCTTAAGCCCGCGGGCTGCGCGGAGACCGCCGGAGGCTTTGCCCTGCTGTTCGATGACGGCGGAAAGACCTTTGCTCTTTCGGTATCGGAAGCGCCTGCCGGGTACGACGTTCGGCTCATCGCGCCGCGCGGCACCGGAAGGAACCTGTTCCGCGTCGCTTTCCCGACCGCCGAAGGCCTCCACTACTACGGCTGCGGCGAGATCCACTCCGCTTTTGACTTAAAGGGCCGCAAGGTCCGCATATTCGTCGCGGAGCACCAGAACGCGCTCCGGATCGGCGACAAGATCGTCCGCGAGAAGCTTCTCGGCAAGAAGCCAGACCTTTCCATACCCTTCAGATTCTACGAATCCTACTACGTCCAGCCCACCTTCACCACCAGCGGCAAATGGTGCTTCCACGCGGACACCAAAGCCTACGCGGAGTTCGATTTCCGAAAGAGCGGCGAGGTGAGCTTCGAAACTCAGGAGAAGGACGCCGTTTTCCACCTGAGGACAGCCGATACCTGCTCCGGGCTCTCGGAAGAGCTGACCGCGCTCACCGGAAGGCAAAAGCGGCTCCCGGACTGGATCTACGACGGGGCGATCCTCGCGGTCCAGGGCGGCACCGAGACGGTGGACCTCAAGATCGACCGCGCCCAAGGCGCCGGAGCGAAGGTCGCAGGCATCTGGTCGCAGGACTGGTGCGGCTGCCGCAGGACGGGCTTCGGCTACCAGGTGATGTGGAACTGGGAATGGGACAGGGACCTTTATCCCGACCTCGATCGCAGGATCAAAGAATGGAAGTCGCGCGGGATCCGCTTCCTCGGCTATATCAACCCCTTCCTCGCGCTTGAGGGGAGCCTGTACAGATACGCCACCGCCCGGGGCTGGTGCGTCAAAGACCGCAAAGGGCAGGATTACCTCGTAAAGATAACGACCTTCCCGGCAGCGATGGTCGACCTGACCAACCCGGACGCTTACGAGTGGTACAAGGGCGTGATACAGGACAATATGATCGCGCTCGGCATGGGCGGCTGGATGGCCGACTTCGGCGAATACCTGCCGACCGACTGCGTTTTGTTCTCGGGCGAAGATCCCGAACTGCTGCACAACCGCTGGCCCGCGATCTGGGCCGGGCTCAACCGCAAGGCGATAGAGGAGGCCGGCGTTTCGGACGAGGTGTTCTTTTTCACCCGCGCGGGCTATACGGATACTTGCAAGGAATCCCCGATGATGTGGACGGGCGACCAGCACGTCGACTGGTCCATGGATGACGGGCTGCCGTCGGTGATCAAAGCGACCCTTTCGCTCGCGATGAGCGGCTATGGGATCACTCATTCCGACGTCGGCGGCTATACCACGGTCATGGATATGACCCGGAGCAAAGAGCTGCTGCTCCGCTGGGAGGAGATGAACGCCTTTTCCCCGCTCTTCAGGAGCCACGAGGGTAACCAGCCTTCCAGGAACGCGCAGTTCGACGACGATGAGGAGCTTCTGGCCCAGCTCGCCCTGACGTCCCGCGTCCACGCTGCCCTCAAGCCCTATCTCAGGGAACTCGAGGCGGAGAACAGCGAGCGCGGCGTCCCCGTTATGCGGCCGCTCTTCTACCACTATGAGGAAAACCGCGCGTACGCGGAGTGCACGGAATACCTTCTGGGGAGAGATATCCTCGTCGCCCCCATAGTAAGGGAAGGCGCCTCGTCCCGCATCGTCTGGCTCCCGGACGATGAATGGGTGCATTTCTTCACCAAAGAGGAATACGGCAGCGGAAGCCATGACGTCGAAGCGCCCGTCGGAAGGCTGCCCGTCTTCGTGAGGAAGGGCGCGGAGCGCTTTGATGAACTGACGTCGATAGTGTGACCGGATCCGGCATCTCCCGGACCGGCGCATCAGCATATATTTTTTCTGCGGAGGAATTCGAAATGAAAGATCAAAAGACCCGCGAGCAGAGCCTCTGGTCAAAGATGAGCTACGGCTTTGCGGACATCTACGGCGGCGGCGCGTTCGTCGTGATCAGCACCTTCTACACGGTCTTCCTGACCAAAGCCCTCGGCATGCCGACGGCGCTCGCGGGGACCATCCCCCTCATAGGGAAGATCTGGGACGCTGTGACAGACCCGATAATGGGGAATATCTGCGACCGCACCCGGTCGAAATTCGGCGCGAAGCGCTTCTACATCCTGATAGGAAGCGTGATCAGCGCGCTGACCTTCGTCCTGATGTGGGTGAGCATGGGTGACGGCGCGTCAATGGCGGCGAAATACGTCTTCTATATGCTGATGTACATGCTGTTCTCGACCGGCTTCACCATCGTCATGGTCCCCTACAACGGACTGCTCCCCGACATGGTCGACGACTATACGGTCCGCAGCAAATTCTCAGGCGTCAGGATGATCTTCTCGACGTTCGGAGCGATCCTGGCCGGACTCATCCCGACCCTTTTGATCAAAGACAACACCAACCCCGCGCCGTACTTCACGGTCGCGCTGATCTTCGGAGTGATCTTCCTCGTAGTGATACTGCTCACGTTCTTCGGGACATGGGAAAAGCAGAAGGAGCCCGTAAAGGTCGGCTTCGCGGAGAGCTTCGTTCAGTCGCTCACCGTGTATAAGAGCAGGAGCTTCCGCCTGTTCATGGGCATCTTCCTCTGCGGCCAGGGCGCCGCGGACTTCGTGACAGGTCTCGCGGTCTACTACGTCGACGACGTGCTGAACGCCTACGGCGGCGGCAGGTTCACCTACCTCATGGCGGTGATCCTCCTCTCCCAGTTCGTCGGAACGATAATCTTCACACCGATAATGGCGAGGACGTCCAAGAAATTCCCGCTGATGGTCGGATTCCCCGTGAGGATAGCGGCGACGCTCGCTTTGCTCGCGTTCTCGCATGAAGGCGCCCCGTTCGCCATCATCCTGGTCCTCTCCTTCATCATCGGACTCGGCATGGCAGGATCGTCCACCACGATCTACGCGATCCTCGCCGACATGGCGGACGTCGACAGGCTGATCACCTCGCTCAGCCGCCCGGGCATCTGCTCCGCGATGGCGACCTTCATCAGAAAGATCGCGACAGGACTTTCCACTGCGATCATAGGGCTTTTGCTCACGGTCGTGGGATATAACGAGGTGCTCGCCAACGAAGGCGCGCGCCAGGCAGCTTCGACCCAGCACGGCATCGCGATGATCTACATCTTCGCCCCGATCGTGCTCATGGTGCTCGCGATACTCTTCACCGTCTGGTTCCCGATGAAGAAGAAGGAATTCGAGATCGTGAAGAAGGAGATCGCGCGCCGCGAAGGCGAAGACGACTCTCAGGCGACCCCCGAGGAGATCAAAGTTTGCGAGAAGATCACGGGATTCGCGTATGACAGGCTCTGGAACAAAGAGAACGCTCTCTCGTTCAGGGCGGGTGAATAAGGAGGAAACGAAGATGAGATATTTTCTGGACAGCGCCAAGCTGGATGAGATAAAAGAAGCGTACGCGACCTTCGGGATCGACGGCGTGACCACCAACCCGAAGCACATCATGCTTTCGGGGAAACCCTTCCTTACTGCGATCCGGGACATCGCGGACTGGATCAAAGAGGAAGGCCTCGAGGGCAAGGACGTTTTCCCCGTATCCGTTGAGATCGACCCCTATATAGAGGACACAAAGGGGATGATCGAAGCCGCCCGCGAGATAGCGAAGCTCTCAGAGAATTTCGTGATCAAGATCCCCTGCACCCCGGAGGGGATAGCCGCCGCGCGCGCCCTCGAAAAGGAAGGCGTAAGGACCAACGTTACGCTGGTCTTCTCGCCCGCACAGGCCATTTTGCCGGCAAAGAACGGCTCTATGTTCGTTTCCCCGTTCATCGGCTGGAAGGAAGCGAACGGGGAAGACTGCAGGGACTATATCTGCGACATAGTGGACATCTACAGGAACTACGGATACTACGGGAAGACGCAGATCATCTGCGCCGCCCTCCGCACGCCCAAGCAGTTCGTCGACTGCGCCGTCGCAGGCGCCGACTGCGTGACCGCAGGCCTCGACGTCTACAAGGATTCCATGAAGCACGCCTATACGCGCCAGGGAATGGATAACTTCCGCAACGCCTGGGACAATATCGCGAAGTAAGAGGTGAAGGATGAAGATCGGATTTGTCGGACTCGGCATCATGGGCGAGTCCATGTGCGAGAACATAATCAAAAAACACGATGACAAGGTCTACGTATTCGACTTTGTCAAAGAGAAGGTCGACAAGCTCGCAGCCCTGGGCGCGGTGCCCTGCGCGAGCTCCCTGGAAGTCGCTGAGAACGCTGACGTATTCATCAGCATGGTCCCCAGATCGGAACACTCGCGCGCGGTATACGGAGAGATCCTCCCCGCGCTCGGCCCCGGGAAGACCTGCATAGACATGAGCACCATCGACCCGAGCGTCTCCGTCGAGATCTCTGAACAGGTCAAGCAGACCGGCGCCGAATTCATCGACGCGCCGGTCGTCAAGAGCAAGCCCGCCGCCATCGCCGGCAAGCTCGGCATCTACGTCGGCGGCTCCGAAGAGGCTTACGAGGCGATGAAGCCGATCCTCCTCTATATGGGTGAGAACGTCATGCGCCTCGGAGACAACGGCAAAGGCCTCGTCATGAAGATCTGCCACAACGCTTTGGTCTCCCAGATACAGAACGGAGTGAACGAGACCTCCACCCTCGCCGCGAAGAACGGCATCGATATCCTGACCTACGCCCAGGCGATATCCTACGGCGGAGCGGGGAACTGGTACCTCGACTCCAAGAAGGACGTCCTGTCGCGCGAAGACTACACCACGGCTTTCTCCATCGAGAACGAGCATAAGGACGTGCACATCTGCCTGAACCTCGCGAAGGAATGCGGCTTCAGCATGCCAGGCGAAGAGAACGCCGCCCGCGTCTACGACGAAGCGCTCGCGAAGGGCATCGGCAAGGAAGACTTCTGCGCCACGATCAAAGTCGTCCGCGGCGAGATCTGACCATGGGAAGGCTCGAAGAACTCAACAGAATAAACGAAGTGCCTGTCCTCAGTATCTTTGGTCCCGAATTCCGGGAGTTCGGACGGATAGTCCCCGGGATCGCTGCCGCCGGGCTCTTCAGATATATGGAGACTGAGACCCCCGTTCCGGAAGAAGGCAATATTTACGTGCCATCAGACCCGGAGCTCGAGCGGCTTCCGGGCATCGCTGAGATCCGCGGCACGGTCTTCGGCGGGATGGATATCCAGGCGGGATACTGCAACGGCAGGAACACGACGTACAACGGGTTTGAATACCACAAAAGCCCCGAGGTCAACGCCGCGGTCTCCGACTTCATGCTGGTCCTGGGGCACTGCAGCGACATTTCGGACGAGCTGTCGTACAGCGTCGACCTGGCGAAGGTCTTCTACGTTCCTCGCGGCACGGTGATCGAGCTCTTCGGCACGACTCTCCACCTGTCGCCCGTAAGGACCTGCCCGGAAGGCTTCAGGTGTGTGGTGATCCTGCCCCGCGGCACCAATACCCCTCTCTCCGAAGAGGAGCGCGCCGCAGCCCGGAGCGCAGTCATCCGAGGCGACAAAGAGGCGCGCCTGCTTCTCCAGAAGCATAAGTGGGTCATTGCGCATCCCGAACGGGAGCCTTTGATCAGGCAGGGCGCCTATCCCGGGGTCACCGGGCCGAACCGGGAACTCAGGTCATGAACTATCTGCTGTTCTACATAGTGATCCTGCTGTCCAACATCATTCAGGGGATCACCGGCTTCGCGGGCACGATCCTGGCGATGCCTTTTCCCTTAAGCTCGTCGGAATGGGGACCGCCGTCCCCGTATTGAACGCTTTGGGGATGGCCAGCGGGATATACGTGTTCCTGGGGAACCGGAAGAGCGTCGACCGCGCAGAGCTTAAGAGGATCCTCGTGATCATGGGACCCGCGCTAGTCGCCGGCCTCGTCATCAGGACTCTGCTCTCCGGAAGGCCGGGCCTGCTCTACAGCATCCTGGGCGTGATCGTCCTTCTGATCGCGGTCAAAGGGCTGTACAGCCTGCTCCTTAAGGGGAAGCACGCGGCGCCTCTGGGGAAAACAGAAGTGCCTTCGGGGAACGGCCAGCCGGAGCTGGCATGGCGCGGACCGTCCGCTCCCGCGTTTTACGGGCCGCTCCTTCTCGCCGGCGCGGGCCTGGTCCACGGGATGTTCGTCTGCGGAGGACCGCTTCTGATCGGCTACCTCGCCGGCAGGATCGGGCAGAAAGACCGCTTCCGCGCCACCATATCGACGGTGTGGATCTTCCTGAACGGATTCCTTTTGATAACCCAGATCGCCGGCGGGCAGTGGACCCCGGAACTGCTTAAAGTCCAGCTGATCTCGCTCCCCTTCCTCATCGCGGGGATGTTCGCGGGGAGCCTTCTGTATAAACGGATGAGCCAGCGGTTCTTCATGATACTGACTTACGTACTGCTTCTGATATCCGCATTGACACTGTTTTTTAAATGAGGAACGACCAATGACCAAAGATTTTCAGGCCGCATATATTCCCGTAGGAGTGCCTACCTTCCACCTCGAGAGCGCGAGGGCCGAGTTCGCGAAGAGCGCGGAGCTCCTCCGCTCGATCTGCCCGGATACCGCAGTGCCGGACGACCTGCTCCTCGGCACAGA
>JAFWFF010000001.1 GCA_017515765.1 Bacillota bacterium
CAAAGGTTATAACAAATCGCACCCGGCAATGGCGAAGGTAACACGAAATGGAGCGAACTGCCGTGCACCTGCACCGGGCCAAAGCGGACAAGTGGAAGAAGTGCCTGCAGCCGTTGCCCGCGCGGCAAAAAAGGATTATAATTATCCGTACATCTTAAGGAGGGCAGGAACGACATGAAAGCGAAAACCATCGGCAAGTTCTGCGCCGCGTCGGTCGCGGCAGCCGGCGCAGTCCTCATCTCCGAGTATTTCTCATACAGGTTCATCTTCTATTCGCCCAGAGGTGGTCAAAACGACGATCACAGGCTGATGGTCGCGCTCAAGAGCAAGGAGGAGCGCGACAGGAGCATAGCCATGATAGACGCGCTCAACGAGAAGCCTTTCGAGCGCGTTGAGATCACATCTTTCGACGGCCTTCAGCTCAGAGGCCGCTATTATCATATCGACGACGGCGCGCCGCTCGCGATACTCTGCCACGGGTACAGGGGCACCCCGTCCAGGGACTTCTGTGGAGGAGCGGACATATGCTTCAACGCAGGGATCAATGTCCTTTTGATCGAGGAACGCGCGCACTGCACGAGCGAGGGCCACACGATAACCTTCGGCGTAAAGGAGCTTTTGACGTCCTTGCGTGGACACGCTGGGCGGTGAGGAGGTTCGGACCTGAAGTTAAGATCCTTCTCGCGGGCATCTCGATGGGAGCGTCCGCGGTGCTCATGGCTTCGGAGCTCGCACTGCCGGAGAACGTCCGCGGCATACTCGCGGACTGCCCGTTCTCCTCGCCCTGGGACATCATCAAAAAAGTCGGGGACGCAAGGGGATTCAATATGGATATCTGGCGCCCGTTCATAAAGATGGAGGCGCGGATCTACGGCGATTTCGAGCTTGACGCCGCTGAACCGGTGACCGCGGTAAAGCACGCCAACGTGCCGATCCTGCTTATCCACGGGGAAGATGACAAGTTCGTTCCCTGCGAGATGAGCAGGCAGATCGCCGAAGCCAATCCCGAAATGATAGAGTTCCACACCTTCCCCGGCGCGGGGCACGGTGTTAGCTACCTCGCGGACACAGAGCGCTATACCAAACTCGTCCGCGATTTCTGCGAAAAGATATTCAGCTAAGGGGAGCATCAGCCTAATGTTCAGGACACTATTCAGCTTTTTCAGACCGCACAGGAAGATATTCGCAGCGGACATGGCATGTGCCATCCTCATCGCCGCGGTAGATCTCGCGTTCCCGATGGTATCGAGATTCGCGATGTACACTTTGATCCCGGACAGCAGGTACAGGACGCTGTTCGTCGTCATGGCGATAGTCACCTGCGCCTACGTTCTGAGGTCGGTCTGCTATTATATCATGACTTATTGGGGGCACACCTTCGGGGTCAGGGTGGAAGCGGACATCAGAAAATCGCTATTTGATCATCTTCAGGAACTCGATTTCGAGTTCTATGACCACAACCGCACGGGCAATCTGATGAGCAGGCTGACGGGCGATCTGTTTGAAATCACGGAGCTGTCGCACCACGGCCCTGAGGACCTGGTGATCTCGGGGCTCACCATAATCGGAGCGCTTTTCTTCATGTACCGGATGGAGTGGAGGCTCGCGCTCCTCGTGACCTGCCTGATCCCGGTGTTTTTGATCATAGTCATGCTGACCAGGAAGCGCATGCAGACCGCGTCGGTAAACGTGAAAAAGAGGATGGCGGAGATCAACGCGTCCGCCGAAGCCTGCATCTCCGGCATCAAAACGAGCAAAGCCTTCGCGAACGAACAGGTCGACAATAAGCGGTTTTCGGACTCCAACGAGATCTTCAAGACCGCCAAGGGAGACTTCTACAAAGCCATGGGAACGTTCCAGGCTTCACAGGAATTCTTCATGTGCATCCTGCCCGTCTGCGTCATCGCTTACGGCGGAAAGCTGATAATGGACGGCCGGATGAACTATATCGACCTTATCACGTTCACTTTGTTCTCGACTGCCTTCATCACGCCGATCCGCAAGATGGCGGCATTTGCCGAGGTGTTCGCGAGCGGGACATCCGGCCTCAGGAGATACCTCGACCTCATGGCGATCCAGCCGACGGTGAAGGAGGACCCCGACGCGAAGCAGCTCGTAGTCGAAGAGGGCAGGGTGGACATCAACAGGATCAGCTTTTCCTACGATGAGCGGAGCGAGGTGCTGGAGGACGTCGACCTCCACATAGCTCCGGGCGAGACGGTCGCCATAGTCGGACCTTCGGGCGGCGGCAAGACGACGCTCTGCCATCTGATCCCCAGATTCTACGACGTCACGGAGGGGTCTATCGAGATCGACGGCCAGGACGTCCGGACCGTGACCAAAAAGTCCCTCGCCGAGAACGTGGGCATAGTCCAGCAGGACGTGTTCATCTTCGCCGACACGATCTTCAACAATATAAAATACGGCAGACCGGACGCGAGCTACGAGGAAGTCATCGGGGCAGCCAAAAGCGCCGAGCTCTACGACGACATCATGGCTATGCCCGACCAGTTCGAGACCTACGTAGGCGAGCGGGGCACCATGCTCTCCGGCGGCCAGAAACAGAGGCTCTCCATCGCCAGGATCTTCCTGAAAGACCCGAAGATCCTGATCCTCGACGAGGC
>JAFWFF010000131.1 GCA_017515765.1 Bacillota bacterium
AGGATCATCGACATGCCGAGGCGTTCCCTCAGCTCGTCCATCATTCCCAGCACCTGGGCCTGGATGGTCACATCGAGCGCGGTGGTCGGCTCGTCAGCGATCAAAAGCTCCGGTTCCAGCGCGAGGGCCATGGCTATGACGACCCTCTGCTTCATTCCGCCCGAGAACTGGTGAGGATACTCGTTCTTCCTTTCGGGCGGGATGCCTACCATGGTGAGCACTTCGTCGACGCGCTTCTCCATCTCCTCATGTGACAGCCTCTTCTCGCCGTGGTATTTGATCGCTTCCTCTATCTGGAAGCCGACGGTCATGACCGGGTTGAGAGCTGTCATCGGGTCCTGGAAGATCATCGCGATCTTCTCGCCCCTGATCTGGTAACGCATGTCCTCTTCGGACTTCTTAAGAAGATCCTCGCCGAAGAACTCAATGCTCCCGCTGGTTATATGGGCCGTTCTCTCGGGGAGGAGCCCCAGTATGGCGAGAGCCGTGGTGGTCTTCCCCGCTCCGGTCTCTCCCACGAGGCCGAGAACTTCTCCCTTATTAAGGTCAAGGTCTATGTGGTTTACCGCTTCTACCGTAGCGTCGTCCGTTCTGTATTCGATCGAGAGATCGCGGATCTTTAATGATTGTTCCATTTCCATCCCGTACCTCCCTTAATCCTTCAGCTTCGGATCGAGCGCGTCTCTCAGGCCGTCACCGAGCAGGTTGAACGAAAGCGCTGTGAGAGCGAGCACGACGCCGGGGATAACGCACATATAAGGAGCAAGCCTCAGATACTCTCTGGCGCCCGCTATGATATTGCCCCATTCCGGAGCGGGAGGCTGGATGCCTACGCCCAGGTAGCTGAGTCCGGCTGCGGTGAGCATCATGTTGGCGACGCCCTGCATCGATACTATGATCGCAGGTCCCATCGAGTTCGGGATGAGCTGCGTCACTATGATGCGGAAGTCCTTCATGCCTGCTGCCTTCGCGGCTTCGACGTATTCTTTGTTCGCCTCCGAGAGCACCGACGACCGCACGATACGGCATCTGAACGGTACCGTAACGATGACGAGCGCGGTGATGAGCGAAACGGCGTTTCCGCCCATGGCGGCTACTATGCACATGGAGAGGAGCATCTCCGGCACGGCCGCCATTACGTCGCATACCCGCATTATCACTTCATCAAGCAGGCCTCCGTAATACGCTCCGATAGCTCCGAGGAGTCCTCCTATGACTATCGCTATTATGACTGTAACGACGCCTATGGTAAGGCTGATACGCCCGCCGTAGATGACTCTGGCGAACACGTCGCGGCCGTAGATATCGGTACCGAACCAGTGCTGCGCCGAAGGCGGCTGCTTGACTTCATCGTAGTTCTGCTCCGTAACGAGGGCGGGGTCGATGAAGAAGTTGGCGAAGACCGTCAGGAAGACGAGTATCGCCAGGAATACGAGGCCCATCACGGCGCTCCTGTTCTTCAGGAGCCTTCTCCATACCTGGTAGGCCATGCTGCGCTGCTTGGTGCTGCCTGTTTTCTTCTTTTTGGAGGTCACGTTCTTGTCTTTGCCCATTTCCGCACCTCCTACTTCTTACGCGCGTATTTCGCCCTGATACGCGGGTCGATGAACGCGTACATTATATCGACCAGCAGCATCACCAGGGAGAAGAACGTCGCGGTTATTATTACGCACGCGAGGACCGTCGGGATGTCGACCGTCCTGATGCTGAGCACGACCAAAGATCCCATTCCGGGTATCGCGAATACGTTCTCTGTAAGAACGGAACCGCCGAGGCAGGTCGCGAAAGCCGAGCCGATGGTGGTGATAACGGGGAGCATCGCGTTTCTCAGCGCGTGCTGGTATGTTACCGCCCTCTCGGGAACGCCCTTTGCTCTCGCGGTACGGATATAGTCTTCACGGATCGACTCGAGCATCGTCGAACGGGTCAGCCTCAGAATACGGCAGCCCTGGGGACCCGCGATAACTATGACCGGCAGGATCATATGCTTCCATGTCTCCATTCCGCTGGGCGGGAGCCATCCGAGATAGAGCGCGAACAGCAGGATCAGCAGCATCGCGAACCAGAAGGAAGGCATCGCTACGAGCACTGTCGAAAGCACGCGGAGGATATCGTCAGCAGCCGTATACTGCTTGACCGCCGAGAACACTCCGCCGACTATCCCGAATATCGCCGCGAACAGGATACTGATCGAAGCCAGCTTGATGGTCACGGGAACACGCGGAAGAACGTCCTGGAATACGGGATTTCCGGTACGCCATGAAACGCCGAAGTCGAATTTGGTGAAGACGTTGAAGACGTAGGTTACAAATCTCTCCAGGAAGCCCTTATCGAGTCCCATCTGATGGCGCCACTGATCCAAGGCCTCCTGCGAGGCCTCTACACCGAGTTTTCTGATGGCGGGATCTCCGGGTGTGAACTCCATGATGAAATACACCAGGAAGATAACGCCGATCAGAATTGGGATGATGAGCAGCAGCCTCTTTATGATGTACCTGGCCATATATACACCTCCCCAATGCAGGTAATCGTTAACGGCGAGAATGATCACTACACTAGAAATTGTCAGAGAAATCGCATTGTCAGTATTATTGTCGACAATCCTACGGTTATTTTATTATAACTTGTTCGTTATGTCAAGAACGGCGCGCTATTCAACGCCGCAGAATTCGGCTGCGGCCTGAGCGTAAAACGACACGTAATCAAAGAGCTGTTCAAGCGATACGTGCTCGTCTTTAGTGTGGGCGTCGGCAAGCGATCCGGGTCCGAAGACCACCGTCGGGATATGCCCGAAAGTCGAGAGCATCCCAGCGTCCGTCCAGCCCCTCCAGCCGCCCGTGTCGGGCTCCTCTCCGAGCCGTTCGGCCAGTATTTTCTTCACGATCCCGACGATCTTTTCGTCCGGGTCGGTCCAGAGAGGCGCGTGGGCCAGATACTTCATCCGGCTGTTCGGCATCCTGCTGATCTCGGCGCGGAACGCGGGATCCTCAGCGTGGAGCTCGTCGATTATCCCCTGATACTCAGCGATCAGAGAGTCCACGGTCTCGCCCGGGACATACCTCCTGTCGAGCTGGATGGTGCATTCTCCCGCGACCGTGCATATCTGGTCGCCTCCGAAGATCTTCCCGTAGTTCATGAGCGCGGGTCCCATGTATTCGTTGGTCCTGGCTATGATCTTCGGGAACAGTTCCTTATCTATCCGTTCTATCAGGCGCGAGGCCATCCTGATCGCGTTGACCCCGCGGAGCGCCTGGCTCCCGTGCATCGTGGTGCCGTAGACTTTGATCTCCAGGGTCTCAAGGCCTCTGTGTGCAAAGGAGAAGCCGTACTCCGACGGTTCCCCGACTATCGCGGCGTCGGCCTTGCCGCCGTTCACCACGAAGGCTTCCGTCCCGTCGCTCTCGCCTTCCTCACCGACCACAGCCGTGAAGAGGACGTCGCCCTTAAGCCTTATCCCGGACCTTTTGATCGCGGCCATCGCGGTCATCATGCACGCGAGGGCGCCTTTCATGTCAGTCGTGCCGCGGCCCCACATGCATCCGTCGCGGATCTCTCCGGCAAAGGGGTCGATCACCATCTCGTATGGAGGCACCGTGTCCATGTGGCCGTTCAGCAGTAGGGTCGGCCCGCCGCCCGTGCCGCGGAGCCTGGCGTACACGTTGCAGCGCCCGTCCGCCACCTCGTACTTCTCGGTCTCGAAGCCCAGATCGCGGCATTCATCAAAGATCACGTCCCCCACGCCGGCTTCGCGCAAGGGCACGTCCTTATGGCTCGGGACAGCTATGAGTCTGCGGAGGCGGCCGGTGACCTCATCCTCCGTATAATACTTTCGGAAATCTTCTTTCATGGCCCTTCAGTGTATCCCGTCGATCCGTTATCTTATGTCTTACGGATAACATATATTTATATAGCAAGTAATATGCCAATTTGCGGATGTTGATAAACTGCGCTTCCGGGGGAGTGCCGCCTGTCATGCCGTCAGTTTTCTGACGATATCTGCCGCGCCGCCGTCAAAAATCTAACGGTTACTCTATCCCGAGCTTTTCCATCCTGTATATCAGCGTCGGCCTGGGGATGCTGAGGAGCCTGCTCGCTTTGGTCCTGTTCCCTCCGGCGTGGCGGAGTGCCGCGGTGATCAGATCGCGCTCCTGGTCCGCCAGATATTTCTGCATATCTATGTTCTTTCCGTTTGAGAAATCAGCTGCCTGGTAGATCGGGTCGAGGGTTTCCGCCTCGTACGCTCCCGGCGCTTTCATTACGCGCTGATACACGTAATCAGGCATATCCCTGACGTCGAGGGTAGCGCTGTTCGAGGTCGCGACCATGGCTTCCACAAGGTGCTTGAGTTCCCTGACGTTGCCGTCCCAGGTATAGTCCCGGAGCAGTTCCCTTAAGTCGTCGCCGTAGCCGGAGATCTTCTTGCCGTAGATCTTGCAGTATTCCTCCAGGAAATAGTCCAGATAGAATTCCACGTCTTCCGGGCGTTCCGCCAGGCTCGGGACATGTATCACGCTGCTGCTGAAGCGGTAGAACAGGTCGCGCCGCAGGATGCGCTTCTCTATAGCGTCCTGCGGGTCCACGTTCATGGTCGCGATTATCTTGACGTCCACCTTCTTCTCTACGTTGCTCCCGAGCTTCCGGAAGGTGCCCTCCTGCATGACTCTCAGGAGCTTGCCCTGTACCTCATATGGCATGGCGTTCAGTTCGTCAAGGAAGAGGATCCCGCCGTCAGCTTCCTCCAGCAGGCCTTTCTTGTTCTCCGCGCCGGTGTAGGCGCCTTTGGTCGCCCCGAACAAAGTCGACTCGAACAGGTTTGCGGGGATCGCGGCGCAGTTCTCGGTGACTACGTGCGATGACGGGATGCCGCTCTCTTTGATCATCGCCTGGGCAAAGAGTTCCTTGCCGGTCCCGGTCTCCCCGTAGATCAGGGTGTGGTTCGGCAGAACCGCAAGAGTCCTGGCGTAGTCGATTGTGTGGCGCATCCTGTCGTTTTTCGTCAGGATCGTGTCGAACGTGATCTGCCCGCGCAGAGTCTTCAGCTTGTCGATCAAAGCGTCGAACTCCTCATTCTTCCGGAGATCTTCATTGGTCTTAAGGTCGACTGTGGTGACGTCGCGGGCGAGCTCGACCGCTCCCATGGTGCGCCCTCTCCTGATGATGGGGATCGTGATATTGTCGGTGCAGAGCTCGCGGCCCTTGAAATCTATTACAGTCTGGTTCTTGCCGACGACTATCTCGCCTGTAGTTATCGCGCGCATTATCGTGCTCTTCTCCAGATCGAGATACGGGTAGACTTCGTAGTATTTCTTGTTGATGTATTCGCGGCGGTTCACCTGCTGCGCGGTGTCGTTCACCTGCGTTTCGTAGCGGGTGTTGAAAACGATATTGAAATTGTTGTCGATCACTGCGATGTAGTCTACCGAGTTCAGCACCAGATCAAGGCATCTGAGCATTTCACACTCCTGTTCTTCGCCGTTTTGCCGGCCTCAAGGGACTCCATTCTTCTGCCTAAAGGATAAAACCTCTGCCGGCAGATGTCAAGAATCTGACACCTATGGGGAAAAACAAAACGAGCAGGACATGCCTGCTCGTCCTTACACTGTTTATCGGATCCTACAGCGCCCTGAGTTCTTCCGGAGAATAGTCTCCGAGGCCTATAGACTCAAGTGTCCTCGGCGCTTCGGCCAGATAATCTCTTCCCATAATGACAGATACTATCTTGGTCATCGCCTTCATCATCGGGACTTCGACGCCCATTTTATCGGCGAGTTCTATCCAGAAGACCATCGTATAGCCGACATCCTCATTGTAATAGCGGTAATCAAGCGAAGGCTGGGCTTTGATCCCGTCGAATCCGGGAGCTTTGTTGTATCCGGTAACATATGTCGGCTCGGACATATATCCCTGGAGGACTCCGATATCCGGATCCCTCATTATCTTTACGCCCAAAGCTTCTCCGAGAGCGATCCTCTCGTCGTCGACTGCCTTCATGATGTTCCCGGCCGCCTGAGTAACGCCGTCATTGTAGAAACAGAAATCGCCTCCCGTCCGCTCGATCAAAGCCGCGTTTACGGTCGTCACCGAAGGATGGATTACAGGGTTTCTGTTCTGAAGAGCGCTCTGCCAGACGCTTTCCGCTTTCCAGATGCCCGGGTATACCGGTTTCATG
>JAFWFF010000132.1 GCA_017515765.1 Bacillota bacterium
AAATACAGGCAGCCCTTGAAAGTGCGGCCTTCTCTGTTCATGGCGCAGATCGTGGGGATGAATATCTCCTCATAGCAGCGCTGGGCGACTTCGTCGGTGTAGAACGGATTGGGGGCAATGGTGCCCATACCGCCTGTATTCAACCCGTTGTCGCCGTCCAAAGCCCTTTTGTGATCCATTGAGGAGACCATCGGTACGACCAGCTTTCCGTCGGTAAACGCGAGGACCGAGATCTCCGGGCCTGTAAGGAACTCTTCTATCACAACTGTCTCGCCGCTCTTTCCGAAGGCTTTGTCGGCCATCATGGTCTTAACGGCGCTCACTGCGTCTTCTCTGGTCTCGCAGATCAGGACGCCTTTTCCGAGGGCAAGGCCGTCTGCCTTGACTACCACAGGGATATTGCAGCCCGATACGTATTCAAGAGCCTCGTCCATATCGGTGAAGATCTCGTATTCCGCTGTCGGGATGCCGTATTTCTTCATCAGCTCCTTGGAGAAAGCCTTGGATCCCTCTATGATCGCCGCGTCGGCCGTCGGTCCGAAACAGGGTATCCCCTCTCCTTCCAGCATGTCGACAAGGCCCATGACGAGAGGATCGTCAGGAGCGACTACCGCGTAGTCGATCTTTTCTTCAAGTGCGAACTTCAGAATGCCTTCCAGGTCGGTCGCTTTGATCGGGGCGCAGACTGCGTCAGCCGCGATCCCGCCGTTGCCCGGAAGGGCGAATATCTCAGGCTTGAGCGGGCTCTTTGCGATGCTTCTGATCAAAGCGTGCTCTCTGCCGCCTCCGCCGACTACCATTACTTTCATGATCGTTTCTCCTGTAGATCTGTTCTGCCGTTCAGTGATGGAAAAGCCTCATTCCCGTGAAGGCCATCACCATGCCGTATTTATCGCAGGTCTCGATTACGTTCTCGTCGCGTACCGAGCCGCCCGGCTCTGCAACGAATGAAACGCCGCTCTTCTTCGCTCTCTCGATATTGTCTCCGAACGGGAAGAACGCGTCGCTTCCGAGCGCGACTCCGGTGAGGCCGGCGAGGTATGCTCTCTGCTCGGCCCTGGGGAACGGTTCGGGCCTCTCCTTAAAGAGGGTCTGCCATGCGCCGTCCCTGAGGACGTCCTCGAAATCCTCTCCGAGGTAGATGTCGATCGCGTTGTCTCTTTCAGGCCTTCCGACGGAATCGAGGAACGGAAGCTCCAGGACTTTGTCCGACTGTCTGAGGTGCCAGATGTCGGCTTTGCTCCCGGCGAGCCTGGTGCAGTGGATCCTGGACTGCTGGCCGGCGCCGACTCCTATAGCCTGTCCGCCGCTGGCGAAGGCCACGGAATTGGACTGGGTATATTTCAGGGTTATGAGCGCTATGATGAGGTCTCTCGCGGCTTCGTCGGTGAGGTCTTTGTTCTTCGTAACTATGTTGGAAAGGACGTCGCGGGAGATCCTGTACTCGTTTCTTCCCTGGGCAAAGGTTATGCCGTAGACCTGCTTCTTCTCCTCGGGATCGGGCACGTAGGAAGGATCGATCTTTACGATGTTGTAATTGCCTTTCTTTTTGGTGCGGAGGATCTCAAGGGCTTTGTCCGTATATCCCGGGGCGATGATGCCGTCGGAGACTTCGCGCTTAAGGATCCTTGCGGTCACTTCGTCACAGGTGTCGGATAGCGCGACCCAGTCGCCGAAAGACGACATCCTGTCGGTGCCGCGAGCTCTTGCGTAAGCGGTCGCAACTGCCGAATCATCCAGCCCTTCTATATCGTCGACAAAAGACGCTCTCTTGAGCTTCTCGGGCATGGGTACGGCTACGGCAGCGGAAGTCGGGCTGACATGCTTGAAGGACGTTGCAGAAGGAAGCCCGGTGGCCTCGGACAGTTCCATTACGAGCTGCCAGCTGTTGAATGCGTCAAGGAAATTGATATAGCCGGGTCTGCCGTTGAGGATCTCTATCGGGAGGTCGGACCCGTCCTGCATGTATATCTTTGCAGGCTTCTGTGTGGGGTTGCAGCCGTATTTGAGTTCGAATTCTTTCATGGATTTGACCTGTCCGGAACGTCCGGAGCTTTCCTTTCTCCCCTTACAGGGTATCGTTCAAAAGCTATTTCTCGTGCTTGTTTACGATAATGTCTTCATATCTACCCGTCTCGAGGTCCGTATAGCGCACGTACAGCGAGATCTTGTTGTTGTCATCCAG
>JAFWFF010000133.1 GCA_017515765.1 Bacillota bacterium
CGCTCGGAGCATGCCCGGTCGGTTCGCTCCAGGCCTTCTTCACCGGGAAGCGGCCGGGCTTCCCCTTCTACGTGCTGGGGTGGCTGGCTTTGATCGGGGTGACGACGGGAAGGTTCGTCTGCGGATGGCTCTGCCCCTTCGGACTCATCCAGGAGCTTCTCCACAAGATCCCGGTCAGAAAGATCAAAGTCCCCGAAAAGGCCGACCGGATCCTCCGGAAGCTGAAATACGCGTTCCTCCTGCTGTTCGTGATCCTGCTCCCGATAATGCTCCGGGACGAGATGGGCCTCAGCGTCCCCTATTTCTGCAAATATATCTGCCCCGTCGGCATGCTTGAGGGCGGCATCCCCCTCCTGATCCTGAACAAAGCCCTGCGCCACGCGGCGCACCTGCTCTACGTCTGGAAGCTCGCGATCCTCCTCCTGGTGATCGGCTCCTCCATCCTCACGGAGAGGCCCTTCTGCAAATACATATGCCCCCTCGGCGCGTTCTACGCGCTCTTCCAGAAGGTCAGCTTCCTTAAACTGAGATACGATCAAAGCGCCTGCGTAAACTGCGGCGCGTGCGTAAACGTCTGCAGGATGCAGGTCGACCCCACGGTTACACCGAACAGCACAGAGTGCATCAGGTGCGGCGAATGCATGAAAGCATGCCCCGCCGGCGCTCTCAGATTCAATATAATAAAGAACGGAGATAAACGATGAAAAAGAGAATTTTAACGGTTTTGGCTGTTTTGCTGGCCGTGTCGGTCCTGGTCCTTTCCGGCTGCGCGGGAGATTCCGGCGGCTCTGGCGGAGATCAGGGAGCTTCCGACGATCAGGCTGATCCCTCGGGAGACGGATCGGAAGTCGACCCCTACATCCCTAACCTCGCGTTCGTGTTCACCACCGAGGACCTTGACGGCAGCGAGCTGACCAGCGAGGAGATCTTCGGGGCGAGCGAGTACACCATGGTGAACTGCTGGGCTTCATGGTGCGGCCCCTGCGTCGGAGAGCTTCCGGAGCTCGCGAAGCTCAGCGAGGAATTCGCCGGCAAAGGCTGCGCGATAGTAGGAGTGCTCTTTGACGCGGACGACCCCGCAGGCCTTGAGGACGGGAAAGAGCTTCTCGCCGACGCGGGGGCGGAGTACCTCAACGTCAAGCCCTGGGACAGCCTGATGACCGACATGAACATCCAGGCGATCCCGACAAGCTTCTTCGTCGACAGGCAGGGAAAGGTAGTCGGTTCCATAGTGATCGGCGCATATCCCGAGCAGTATACGGAGATCCTGGATTCGCTTCTCGACTGAACAAAAAGCGCCCGGCCGCACGCCGGGCGCTTCTTTTTTTATCGCGGCCTCTATTCGAGGTCGAACCATTTCTCTATGTGGTCAATAGGATTCACGAAGATGTCGCTCACGTTCTTCCCTATCTCCCCGAAGTGTCCCATTATCTCCATAAGCATCCCGCTCATCAGGAAGAATCCGTCAGTCAGGCTGATATGCGGCCTGTATTTCCCCGATCGGTAGTTCTCGATCACGATACCGTAGCGCTCGTTTGCCCTGGATACCGCGTCCGCCCAGGAAAGGTAAAGCTCATCCGAAGCCGTCTCGCCCACCTTCCTCATGAAGTCCTTCCTGCCGTGTAGCTCCGAGAGCAGGTCCGCCAGGGACCCCGCGTCCTCTTCGATCAGGAAGCCGTTCCTGCCCCCGGTCACGCCCTCTGCAGCGCAGCTGCCTTTGACCAGCACCGAAGCAAGTGAGCACGCGGCGGCTTCACGCACGACCAGGCCGTTCGTGTCCGCAACGGAGGGGAAAAGGAACAGATCGGCGCGGCAGTACCAGGCTCTGAGATCCTCGCGGTCGCGGACCGCTCCTATGAAAAGGATCCTGTCATCCATGCCGAGCCCGGACGAGTATTCTTTGATCTCCGCCTCGTCGCCCCCGCTTCCGATAAATACCATGCGGAAGTCTTTGCCCTGCTCCTTCAGGCGCTTCAGGGCGTCGATGATGATGCGGATCCCCTTGTACCACATGAGCCTTCCGACAAAGAGGAAGACCGGGACGTCCTCCGGAAGATCAAAGCCTTCCGTGACCCGCGCGATTTCTTCCAGGCTCACTCGTTCCCTCGGAAGGTCGACGCCGTTATCCATCACCACGAGCTCGCCGGTATAGCCGATCTCCCTCAGGCTCTCTCCCGCGCCTCGGCTCACCGCCCAGACTTCGTCGCAGGCGTTCAGATTGTTGGCGAGCGCGATGAGCGCCTCGCCCTGCAGGATCCGGGAATGCAGAGCCTTTGATATCTCTCGGTCGAACATCGTGTGATAGGTCAGGACCAGGGGTATATCCATCGTCTCCCTGAGCTTCCTGGCAAGGATCGTCGAAGCCACCGGGCAGTGGCTGTGAAGAAGCCTGACGTCCTCGTCCTTCAGCTTCATCGAGAGCTCGGGCGAATACGGCAGCCCGGTCACGTAACCGACCATATTCCTCGTATCCAGGCTGGATAGCGGATCACCGGGAACGGGAATCCGGAATCGTCAGCGCCCGGGACTTCGGGTGTCGCGACTATCGCGCGGCCGTGCTTCCGTTCGATCTCGTACGCGTAATTCACGACTGCGTTCGCCACTCCGTCGATGACCGGCGGGAACGAGTCGTTCAGGAGGCATATATTGTGTTTTTCAGCCATCCTATCTTTCCTTTCAAAGCGCCCGAAACTAGCCTAATAGCGCGCTCTTTCTGTGAAAACCGCTTCTACCGGGACGTCCCATTCGTCCGTCGGGACTTCGGGGATCTTCTGCGCCTCGAAAGCCACCGCGATCTTTGCGGCTTTTTCGCATTTCGGGAGATATCGGTCGTAGAAACCGCCTCCCATTCCGAGCCTGTTCCTGTCCTCATCAAAACCGCTGCAGGGGCAGATCACGAGATCTATCTCCTCCGGCGGCACTATCCTGTCCTTCTCAAGCACCGGTTCGCGTATGCCGAAAGCGCCTTCTTTCCAGGCGTCTTCGCCCTTTCCGGGCTCGACGGCGACCATCTCGGTCCTGCTTACGCAGAGCGGGTAGACCAGTCTCTTTTCGGCCCTGAACTCCTCCAGGATATCCAGCTGGACCTCTCCTTTGGTCCACTTGTACAGCATTACCGTATCCGCCGTTATGAACTCGGGCGAGGTCACGATCCCGAGGGCGATCCTGCGGGACTTATCGTATCTTTCGACCGCAGTCAGCGCTTCGCGGGCTTTGATCGAGCGCCTGCGCAGGTATTTCCTGTACGCGGCGCGGAACTCAGTACGGACCGCTCCGGCGAGATAGAGGGAGCCGAAAGCCACGACCGCGGCGTCCGGGTACCCTTCCGCGAGCTCCATCGCTCTCAGCACGCCCGAGGCAATATCATCCGAGTGCCCAGCCCTGCCGCCTCTCTCGTTTATTATCCGGGCAAGCTCATCTCCCGGAAGAGCCCTGCCGCTGAGAGGCGTCACGCAGACGAACTCCTCCGCGAAAGGCATCATCATATCGAGGATCGTTTCGTAGTCCTTGTCAGCGAGCACTCCGAGCAAGAACACTATCTTCCTCTCCGGGAGATATGTCCTGAGCGCATCCGTCAAAGCCTCCGCGCACTGCGGATTGTGCCCTCCGTCCAGCACGAACACCGGATCGAATGACATGACTTCGAAGCGCGCCGGCCAGGTGACTTTGGCGAGGCCCGAGCGCACGCTCTCCTCGCTTATGCTCCAGCCTCTCTCCCTCAGGCTCTCCACAGTCTCCAGGACCACTGCGGCGTTGTGCAGCTGGTGCTTCCCGAGCAGCGGGAGCCTGTACTCCGTATCATCCCATCTGAAGACCTGTCCGCGCAGATCGCAGGATACGGGTTCCACGCGCGTGTATTCGGAGATCGTAAGGGGTACTTCCTTTTCTTCACAGATCCCGCGGATGACGCTCACCACTTCCGGCGCGCTGTCGTAGCAGACGCAATGGCAGCCGGTTTTGATTATACCGCCCTTGGTCGCGGCGATATCCTCTAGGGTATTCCCGAGATACTCGGTGTGCTCTAGGCCGATATTTGTTATGACGGCGACCTCCGGAGCGTCGATCGCGTTGGTGCTGTCGAGAGCGCCTCCCATACCGACCTCCAGGACGACGATATCGCAGTTCTCCTCTTTGTAGTACTGGAGCGCGATCGCGGTCACGAGCTCGAACTGGCTGGGATGATCCTCCATCGCGTCAGCGATGGCTTTGACCCTCTCAGTGATCTCAGCGAGCCGCTCGCCGGGGATGTTCTCTCCGTCGATCTGGATGCGCTCGCCGAACTCCTGGATATACGGCGAGATGTAGAGGCCGGTCTTATACCCCGCCTCCCTCATGATCGAAGCCAGCATCGCGCAGGTGCTTCCCTTGCCGTTGCTCCCCGCCACGTGGACTATCTTCAGGCTCTTCTGCGGGTCTCCGAGCGCGGCAAGAAGCGCTTTGGTCCTGTCAAGTCCCAGGCGCGTCGTGCTCCAGCCGTAATTCTCAATATACGATATGGCTTCGTTTGGCGTCATCAGAACACTTCTTTCTTAATGCGGGGTATGACCTTCGCGATCACGATTATCACCACTATCTGCACCACGGTCAGGATGCCGGTCTGCGGCAGCCTCGTGATGAGCAAAGGTTTGAAAGGCGAGCCGTAGAGCACGGAGATCCAGAAGGTGTTGAGGAAGAGGCTGAGGATTCCCTGGTTGATCGCGACCGCCCCGATGACCCGCGGGATGGTCTGCTCCTTGTGCAGGAACAGTCCGTAGACCAGGCCGGTGAGGAAGGCCGTCAGCGTAAAGCCGGGGAAATACGCCCCGATCGGGAAAAGAACCGCCCCCAGCAGATCCGCGACGGCTCCGACTATGCCTGCGTAAACAGGTCCGAGAAGCACCGCTGCGATGACCACGGGTACGAATGCGAAGCCGATCTTAGTGTTCCAGGCGCTGATAGAAAGAAATCTCGACAAAACGATCTCCACGGCGATCAAAACCGCCATGATCACGAGGTCCTTTGTCGAGATGCGGAATTTTTTCTTTTCCATACAAAAAACTCCTTTCATGACAGTTGCCACAAAAGGAGTTCGGAACTGCGCTTTTATGGCAGCGGATGCGGAGTCAGCAACGCAGGTTCCCTGATGTCTTCTCACGGGTCTCCCTTTCGTCCGCGGGCAACGTCCCATCCCGCGGCACTTGACGCGCTGATCCTACTCTGACATTTTACACTTTGATATTAACACAATCCGGCCGCCGGTCAATAAGCAAAATTGGGTAGCACCTGCCGCGCGAATATATAAAATTATGTATTCTTTTTCCTCCCCGGGAAAAATATAATTAGAGTGTCAAATTGTTTTACAATTCAGAAATCACGCTTTCTGAGATAAGGAGGATATTATGGCAAACAGACTGGACGGAAAGGTCGCGCTCGTCACCGGAGCAGCATCGGGAATGGGCAAGGCCATCGCTCTTGCATACCTCAGAGAAGGAGCAAAGATCGTAGCGACCGACATCAACGAAGCACGTCTCGCTGAGCTCGTCGAGGAAGCCGCGGCTGAAGGCTTTGGTGAAGACTCGATAGTCACGATCAAAGGCAACGTCACGAACGACGACGACTGTAAAGCCGCCGTCGACCTCTGCGTCGAAAAATACGGATATATGAACGTGGTCTCCCACAACGCCGGCATCATCGACGACTTCACTCTGGTGGAAGACATCCGCAACGAGGACTGGGACAGGCTTCTCGCCGTCAACCTCACAGGCTCCATGAAGGTCACCCGCGCCGCTCTTCAGTATCTGGTCCCGAAGGCTCAGGAAGATGACGACTTCACCGCTTCGATAGTCATGGTGACGTCAAACGCCGCTTTCGAATCCGTCACCGGAGGCCCCGCCTACTGCGCCTCCAAGGCCGGAGCCAACGCTCTGATGAAAGCTATCGCGTTTGAATACATGAGATACGGCATCCGCTGCAACTCCATCTGCCCGGGCCCGATCCTCACTAACATCACCGACTCCGCACCCGTATTCAACGAGAAGGGTTCCGCGATCCACCAGGCTACCGGTTACAACGCCCATTGCTACGAGTGGACCGGCGGAATGATCGGTTTCCCGGACCAGGACATCGCGCC
>JAFWFF010000134.1 GCA_017515765.1 Bacillota bacterium
CTCTCCGAGCAGATCGTCTACGAGATCCACGATCCCGAGAACTATCTGACCCCGGACGTCGTGGCGAACTTCAAGCAGGTCAAGTTCACCGAGACCGCCAAGGACTACGTCGTGGTCGAAGGCGCGACCGGAAAGGCCAAGACCGACACCTTCAAGTGCTCCATCGGCTATAAGGACTGCTTCATCGGCGACGGCGAGATCAGCTACGGCGGCCCCGGATGCCTCGAGAGAGCAAAGCTCGCGATCGAGATCATCAAAGAGAGACTCGAGCTCGTGGCCCCCGGCCAGTTCGACGAGTTCAAATACGACATCATCGGCTGCAACAGCCTCTACTGGAATCCGGATTTCAAATACAATGAAGAGCCCTCCGAGGTCAGAGTCCGCGTAGCGGGCAGAGCCTCCACGAAGGCTGTCGCTGACCTGGTACCGAACGAAGTAGAAGCCCTCTACACCAACGGCCCGGCCGGCGGATGCGGCGCTGTCAAGAGGACCAGGGACATCGTCTCCGTGGCTTCCATCCTGATCGACAGGAACGACGCGAAGCCCAGTGTTGAGATCTTCACGGTTTAATGGAACAAGGAGGTAAATGACAATGAAACTTTATGAACTTGCACACTCCCGTACGGGCGATAAGGGCAATATCTCCAACGTTTCACTGATCGCGTACGATCCCGCCGATTATGAAATGCTGAAGGAAAAGGTCACACCGGAAAGAGTAAAAGAGCACTTCAAGGGAATGGTCAAGGGCGACGTAGTCCGCTACGAACTCCCGAACATCTGCGCTCTGAACTTCGTGATGCAGGCTGCTCTCGGCGGCGGCGTAACGAGATCTCTCTCCGTAGACATGCACGGAAAAGGATTCTCCTCCTATCTTCTCGATATGGAGATCTGATCAGGCGATCGAATAACTTTTGCCAAACGGCGGAACGGGGCGGCTTGCCGCCCTGTTCCGTTTTTTGATGCCCGGAACATAAATTCCAAAAAGCTGGAAAAACCCTTCGCCGCCATGTATAATCAAATTTGGAGGAAACGGTTATGCAAGACTACAGAAAAGTGATCGACAGCGTGGAGCAGGGAATACTAATTTGCGATGCTGATGGCCGCATAGAGTATTTCAACGACAGCTACGGAAGCTTCATAGGGAAGACCCTGGACGAGGCGAAAGGCCTGCCTTTGACAGATCTCAGACCCGGCGCCGCGGCTCCGAAGGTCCTTGAGACCGGGGAAGCGATCCGCTCGATCTACCGCAAGGAGAACGGGACGGAATACTTTGCCGACATCTACCCGGTCAAAGCGGACGGCGCGGTTACCGGGACGGTCTCGGTCGTTACGTATCTGGACAAGGCCAACTATGTCAGGGACCAGCTGAACGAGCTCCAGAAAGAGAGGACACGCCTCAAGGCGAGGATGAGCCTGACGAACGGTACGCACTATACCTTCGAAAGCATAGTGGGGGACAGCTTTGTGATCCGCAGCACGGTCGCGCTCGCCGAGAGGATCGCCGGGTTCGACAGCAATATCCTGCTCCAGGGAGAGAGCGGGACCGGCAAGGAACTCTTTGCCCAGGCGATACACAACGCGAGCAGCCGCAGTGAGGCACCTTTCGTCGCGATAAACTGCGCAGCGATAAGCAAGACCATGCTGGAGAGCGAACTGTTCGGCTATGAGGAAGGCGCGTTCACCGGAGCCAAGAAAGGCGGAAAGCCCGGCCTCTTCGAGGCGGCGGAGGGAGGCACGATCTTTCTGGACGAGGTCTCCGAGATGGACTTTGATCTCCAGGCAAAGCTCCTGCGCGTGCTTCAGGAGAGAAAGTTCAGGCGCATCGGCGGGATCAAAGAGATCAAAGTCGACGTGCGCGTGATCTGCGCCTGCAACGTCGACATCAAGCAGTACATCGCCGACAAGAAGTTCAGGTCAGACCTCTACTACAGGATAGCGGTAGTGCCGATCAGCGTCCCGCCGCTCAGGGAGAGGAGAGACGACATACCCGCCCTCGCGAGGGTCTTCCTCGACTCGGTCGAGATCCAGAACAAGCGGACCTACGTGATGACCGAGGAAGCGAAAGCTTTGATGATGAACTATACCTGGCCCGGCAATATCCGTGAGCTCAGGAACACCATAGAGTATTCCGCGATGATGGCGCAGGACGGCATAATAGACAGGAGATGCCTGCCGCCGAGCCTTACGCTCCAGTCGGC
>JAFWFF010000135.1 GCA_017515765.1 Bacillota bacterium
AGCCGAGATCCATCTTCTTCACTTCCTCAAGGAAGTCCTCAATGCTCTCGCCGGTAACTTCAAACAGTTCCTCGACCGTCATGGGCGAGACGCAGCTCCCGCCCAGATAGATCTTGTTTTTTTCGCTGTCGCAGGCCGGGTTCAGCCAGTTCTCCAGTGTGAAATCGTCGATCCTCATATCTCTCTCCTTTACAGTTCTATCACGTTTCCTGAAGCCTCCGGATCAGCCTCATCGGTGACGAGCTTCGCGACCGCGAGATCCAGGAGCGCGAGCCCCGTGGCGTCGAATACGGTGATATCTTCAGGCGACGTTCTTCCGGCCTTCTCCCCGTTCAGGACTTCGCCGATCTGGCCGATTATATGGCCGCGGTCCATGAAGCCGCCTTTGATCGCGAGCTCGCATTCTCCGGCGTTCACGCACTGGTCTATGTCGTCGCAGAACACTCTCGCGTCCGCGAGGATGCGCGGGTCTATCTCCTCTTTGCCGGGCATGTCGGCGCCTATGCAGCTGAAATGCGTTCCCGGTTTCACCCATTCCCTTTTGATCACCGGGGATGTCGCGCGGGTTATGGTTATCACTATGTCGGCGCGTCCCGTCGCCTCGTCGAGGTCGAACACCGGCTCGAACTCCGCCCGGTCTACGGGAAGGCCGAACATGGCGGCGAGTTTGGCAGGAGCCTCCTCCGCATAGATCACGGCTCTCGAAGCGTCCATCGGTTCAGCGCAGAGGACGGTCCTTATATTCGGGAGAGCGGTGAGCGCCGCACCTATCATGAAGAGAGACTGTCTGCCGGTTCCGAGCACCATCAAAGTCTCCGACTCCGGCCTCGCGAGCGCCATTGCGCCGACAGCAGCAGCCGCCCCAGTCCGCATGGAAGTGATTTATGACGCGTCCATTATTCCCTTCGGGAGGCCTGTCACTCCGTCCACCGCGAGGAGTATCCCGCTGAAGGGCGGAAGCCCCTTCTTCTCATTCTCCGGGAAGGTCCCGAGGATCTTCGCTCCGTATACTTCCGAGCCTTTGTCATAGCCCGAGCGTATATCCATCACCGCCCCGCGGTCGTCAAAATGGTGCGTGACCGTAGGCCAGACCACCGTCTCCCCTTTCGCTTTGGACTTGTAGACGCCTTCGACTGCTTTGATGACACCGGGAAGCCGGAGCTTCTTCTCGAGCTCCGCCCTGCTGAAACAAAAAACCTTCATAACAATACTTTTCCTAAAAAACTCTAAAGAACTTCGCTTTTTTTCGGCTCGCGTTTATGAAGTGCAAAAAGTATGCCAGCGACGGCGATAAGAAGGATCCCGATTATGATCCAGAGCCAGCTGTAGCCCAGTCCCAGCATGATATAGCTGCTGAAGAGCGGTCCGATCAGTTTGCCGAGCGCGCGTGTAAAACTATAGAGAGAAACGACCCTTCCCCTGTGTGTCGAAGGAGATATCTCCGCGAGGTGGACGGTCGCCTGATTGTTTATGAAGATCTCGCCGGCAGTCCAGATCACAACTCCGGCGAGCGCCACCACAAAGTTGAGCGGCAGCGCGTATATGCCAAAGCCTACCGCGTAAAGCAGCGTTCCTATCACCAGATTGAAGAGCGGCCTGTGCTTCTTGATGAAGAGCATCAGAGTCGGGGTGAGCAGTATGACCACCACGCCGTTGACCGACCAGATGGCGGACGTGATCTTTGATCCCAGGTCGAGGCCCAGGGCGTCAGTGAACTGGAGCGGCAGGACGTAGGACGTTTCCATATAACACATGAAAACGAGGAGCATGCAAGCGAGGAACAGAAGGACCCGCGGATGCCTGAACACCATGGAGATCAAAGACTCTTCATCCTTTGTCTCTTCGGCCCGCTCAGCCTGCTTTCTCTGCGAGACGTCATAGGTCTCTTTGATCAAAAAGACCATGATGGCAAGGGATACCGAGTAGAACGCGGCCACGCTGAAGAAGGACCAGGGCATGTGCCTGTAAAAGAGCAGGCCTGCCAGGAGCGGCCCCACTGCAGTCCCGATGTTGGAGAATATATACATCAGCGAGAAGCATTCGTTTCTCTTATCGACAGGCGCCATGTCTATCACCATGGCGGAGCAGATCGGGATCACGGCGCTGGTGATGAGGTTGGAGATGAATATGAGCACGATGAGCACGCGCTTCGTGCTGAGGAATCCCGCGGTGATCATGCAGATCATCATGGACACGGCGAAGAAGATATATGTCTTGCGGCGGCCCCACTCGTCCGCCAGTTTTCCTCCCAAAAGAGATCCCGCCATGTTTCCGAAGCTGGTTACCGAGACTATATACGCCGCCTGGACTGCCGTGAACCCCAGCCGCTCTGTGCAGATGAGCGCGACAAAAGGAAACACAAAGCTCACAGCTATCTCGACGATGAGCTTTACGGCCGAAAGATAGTACATCTGTCGGGGCAATCCCCGG
>JAFWFF010000136.1 GCA_017515765.1 Bacillota bacterium
CGATCACATCGGTCAATACCGTTGGGACGTTGCCTTCACCGGCCTTTGAGATCGATGCGGATGTGCCCATGCGCGGGACCGAAACGCTCTGCTCAGGGCTGTCCGGCGTCTTCTCCTCTGCCATAAGCAGTTCTTTCCCGCTGTCCTGAAGATGCAGTTCCTCAAATACCACGAAGCGTCCGCCTCCGGACTCTCCCGCAAGCTCTGCGGCGGTTTCCGCTCCGACAGTTATGGGTACATCGACCTGCGCGTCCGCATAATCCCCATCGCCTTCAGCCCTGAACGTCTTCTCCCCCTGCGCGACGGTCCTTCCGTCATCCGGATCGACGAGCGACGCCTTAAGCACGTATTCTCTGCCGGGCAGCAGCCTTCTGCAGTTCACCCGGTCTATTATCTCGGTCTCGCCCGATACCGCGAGGTTCTTGGTGCCGCCTGACCAGAACGCCTCAGTCCCGATCTCCGGGAACATGTATTCATCAAAGGCAGGCGCCTCGAACAGGAGTGTTCCGGGCGAAGCGCTCTGATCGGGAGTGACGCGCCTCACCGCGGTCTCCCTGTTGATCAGATATCCTTCCGGCGCGGCAGTCTCTTCGAAGGTATATGTGCCGATGAGCAGCACCGGTTCTCCCGAGCCGTTATGGAACAGCTCGTCCCCTCCCGTGCGGTACTCATCGCTCAGCCTGGCCTTTCCCTCTTCGTCCGTACTGAATATCCACACCCTGGCGGGGTCGAGCTCCGCGTAGTCATCCGAAAGGGTCGGGTAATACCTGACCTTGAATTCCGCGCCAGAAAGCGGCGGCGCAGCCTCGCCGGTCCCGTCCCCGACCGCGCGCTTCTCAAGCAGTATCTCAGCGCTTCCGAACAAAGGCTCGTCCTCCGCTTCTATCTCCCAGCGTTCTCCCGGAGCCAGAGTCTTCTCCATGACGGAGGTGTTCCTGACATAGCCGTAAGGCGCTTTGGTCTCCAGCACATAATACGTCCCGGCAGCAAGATCCAGGGTTTCCGTCTTCCCGTTCTCATCTGTGATCAAAGTCCCCATCCTGGCGCTTCCCGCGAGCGAAGAAGAGTTGTATACCGTGTATTCCGCGCCAGCGAGGCTGTAGAGCTCCGGGAACTCGCGTATGAGCGCCGGGCTGTCCGAAGGGGCTTTGGTCAGCGAGACGCTCCCCCGGCCTTCCACCCAGAATCTCGCGACGCGCTGCGAACTCCCGTCGGTATAGATATAGCCGTATCCTTTGAACATACTCCGGTTTTCGGCGACGTATGCCCTGATGTCCCTCAGCACCGAGTCCTGAACCGCCTCCGATGGGCCGTTCCTCACCCAGATGTCGGTCACGCCCGGGACGGTTATCTTCCTGAGCTCCACCCATATCCAGTACTGCTGCCAGCCCAGCCTGCTCAGCCCTTCCGCGGGCTCTACGGTGCTGAGATAGTACACCCCGAGAGCCGCGTCGGTCAGGGCGTCCTGGGGGATCACCTCCAGCGCGTCGATACGCCTCTTCGGGCCGCCGGCGAAATCGACTCCCGGCTCGATGCAGAACGCGTCCTTTGCCCCGTCATCGTCCACCTTAAGATTGGAACAGTAGCTAGCCGGAGTCCCGGTGGCGCCGTATTCGATGATCTTGACTCCCGTGCTGTAGGTCTCGTAGACCGCGGCGTCTTCCGCTTCCGGGACCTCAGCGTCCTCCGCCGAAGCGTATTCAGGCGGACCGAACAAAACAAACAATATGCAGAGCACCATCGCGGTCCCTGCCCTTACCCCTCTAAACATCCAATACTCCTTTCAAACGATCGCCCGATCGTACTCACACAAGCGGGAAACTGCGGCGCTCCAATATGAAGTTTTCTTCATAAACAAAACGGAGACCTCCCCGTAGGTCTCCGTTAAACGCCCAAATTCCCGCGTTTTTTCACGCTATCATACTACACCCTTGACGCTTTCCCTGTCAAGCAGTTTTTTCCATTGATGCCAATTTTTGTAAACGCGCTCTTGTTTTGGCAGGCTGAAAATGGTATACTGTGTACGTAAAGAAAAGCGCTTCCGTTCCCAGGAGTTACCGATGGATAAAGAAAGAATATATCAGGACCTCAAGCGTATCGTAAAAGTCCCAAGCGTTTCCGGCACCTTTGATGAAGCCAGGGGCGGCGAGGAGATATTCCGGATAATAACCGAGATACCCTATTTCGCGGCGCATCCGGAGTCGGTATTCAGGATCCCGGTGGAGGGTGACCCGTTCGGGCGCTCCAGCATCGCGGCGTTTCTTGAATCTCCGGAGCCTTCCGCGGACACCGTGATCCTTATGGGACACTACGACGTGATGAGCGCTGACAGCTACGGCCAGCTCAGGGATATCGCCTTCGATATCGAGCAGCTCAC
>JAFWFF010000137.1 GCA_017515765.1 Bacillota bacterium
CGTTTCGGTAGTATAGGGGTGAGGATATCCCGATGAGAGAAGAGATAAAAGACGAAAAGATAATAGAGCTTTTCCTGAAACGTGATGAGGCTGCGGTCTCATGCGCTTCGGAGAAATACGGCGCGTACTGCACCGCGGTCGCCGGGCGGATCCTGGCGGACAGGAGCGACGTGGAGGAATGCGTGAGCGATACCTGGCTCGGGGCTTGGAACTCGATACCGCCCCACATCCCGGAGGTGCTGAGGACCTTCCTCGGAAAGATCACCCGCAACCTGTCGCTCAAGCGGCTGCGCGAGAACACTGCCGGAAAGCGCGGAGGCACGATGGCAGACCTGGCGCTTGACGAGCTTGCCGAGATCACCGCGGGTTCGGAGAATGTCGAGAGCGGCGTAGAGACCGAGGAACTGGCGGCGTCGATAAACGGCTACCTGGCGGGCCTCGGGCAGGAGCAGCGGAAGATATTCGTGATGAGATACTGGTATTTCAGCCCGGTCGCGGAGATCGCCGGCAGCCTGGGAGTCACGGAGAGCAAGGTCAAGATGACTCTGAAACGCGTAAGGGACGGCCTGAGGGACAGGCTCAAAGAGGAGGGGTATGACATATGAGGCCCGAAGAACTGATAGACGCGGTCGGAATGATCAAAGATGAATATATAGAGGAAGCCGCTCCCAAAGCCAGAGTCACTGCGTTCCCGGGTTCCGCGGAGGACCTGCACGATGAGAAGGGCTGGCGCAGCGAGCCGCGCAGAAGAGGCGGCTGGATGAGGTACGGGAGCGTTGCCGCCGCGGCGGCTTTGCTGGTGGTATTCCTCGGAGTCACGCAGATCGGAGGCAGGTTCGGTAAGGCGGACAACGGCGCCGACAGCGGCATGGAGGCAGAGCCGCAGCAGCATTCCCAGGAGGCTTCTGACGACGGGAACCCGAATGGCTATTCCGTGCCGGCAAGGCCTGACAGCAAAGATGACAGGGAAGGAGCAGATACGATGACTCCGGCAGTGAATCCGATGCAGGAGATAGATAAAGAAACGATGGCCGGCGAGGATGGGGTGGACGTCGTCCTCCCCGAGGGAGCTTCGGAAGCCGTCTGGTACAGATACGACGCGGAGCCTCTGGTCGATGAGGTGAGATTCGTCTTCGAAGGCAGGGAAGTTTATTTCCGGGCGCAGAAGGTGGACGCGGAGATCGGCAGGCCGCTAAGCATAGAGTCCTTCACAGGGATGTACTACGACTGGGACAACGGTGTTCAGTCTGTAGCGGACAATGACAGAGGCGGGTTCTACACCGCGGTGGATGCTTCAGAAGGGGCTGAAGTACTCTACTGGTACAGCGAGGACGGGGAATATATCTTCTCGCTGTCGGTAAGCGGAGAGACTCTGGGCAACGCCGATGAATGCATGGACAGCCTCATCAGGATCTACAACGAGATCAAAGTGACGGTTTAGAACAGGGGGACAGAGAAATGAGAAACAAAAGGGTATTGGGGAATACTGTCAGGGGAGCGGGGATCCCGGCGCTGTGCCTTATCGCGCTGCTCCTGATGATGACATTATCGTCCTGCTCGCTTCTGAGCAAAGCGGACGAAGCTGACAACAAAGCCGACTGCGTCACGGAGACCGAAGGGTCTGCGGAAGCCGCCGACATGGCTGCCGAAGGATCGCACGGCATAAAGGACAGCATCACCGAGCCTCCTTCGAGGCCCGAAAACGGTTCGGGCTTCAGAGCCTACGATCCCGGCGACAGATCCGGGAACGGCGAACCCAACGTCCTGACGGGCGGATGCTGGAGAGACCACGACAACTGGCCTTTCTTCATCAATCTGGTGAACTCCGGGACGATCAGCTTTCCGTCCTTCGGCCTCGACCCGAGGCACAGGATCAAAGTCACCGTGACCGACGAGTCCGGCAGCCCGCTCAGGGGTGAGACCCTGGAGCTTAAGGACGCGGAAGGCAGCGTGATCTGGACCGCCAAAAGCGGAAAAGACGGTACTGCATACCTTTTCTATATTGCTGACGACGCGCCTGCTTACGTGACCTGCTGCGGAGAAGAGATCGACGTCTCCGGAGAAGTGCAGGAAACTTTTGAGGACGGGCAGGGAGGCGCTGCCGCCGGAGCGAGAGCGGACTATACCATGACCGTGATCCCGGAAGCGCCGGATAGGAACGGCGTCCAGATCATGTTCATAATCGACACCACCGGATCGATGTCCGATGAGCTCGCCTTCCTCCAGAAGGACTTCTCCGCAATCGCTGAAGAAGTCGGAGGTAGCGACGTGTATTTCTCCACCGGCTTCTACAGGGATGAGGGTGACGAGTACGTCACGAAATGCAACGGTTTCACACAGGACGTCCAGACTGTCGTCTCGCAGCTCGGCGCGGAATACGTCGAGGGCGGCGGTGACAATCCCGAGGCGGTTGCCGAGATCCTGGAAGAGACCATGAACAATAGCGAATGGAGAGAAGACTGCAGCAAAATCGCTTTCCTGATCTTTGACGCGCCTCCCCATATCCAGAGAGAGGCTTCCATCGTGAAGTCGATAAAGACCGCTGCTGAACAGGGGATAGTGATCGTCCCTGTGGTGGCGTCCAACGCGGAGCGCGATACTGAGCTGTTCGCGCGAGCCGCGGCGATACTGACCGGAGGCACATACGTATTCCTGACCGACGATTCGGGAGTGGGAGAAAGCCACCTGGAGCCCATCATCGGGGACTATCAAGTTGAGCTCCTTCATGATATAATCGTGAAAGTGATCGACGAATACAGATAGTGTCCGCGCATGCCGCGGACCTTTGGAAAGGAAGGCGCGGAATGGCGAAGATCTACGGAAGCGTGGCTGAACTCACAGGGCATACTCCCCTGATGGAGGTCAGGAACATTGAGAAGGCGGAAGGGCTCGAGGCGAGGCTTTTGATCAAGCTCGAATATCTCAACCCCGCCGGAAGCGCCAAGGACCGCGTCGCGCGCGCCATGATAGAGGACGCTGAGGCGCGCGGCATTCTGAAGCAGGGAAGCACCATCATAGAGCCGACGTCCGGAAACACCGGGATAGGCCTCGCGTCCATCGCGGCGTCCAGGGGCTATCGCGTGGTGCTGACGATGCCCGAGACCATGAGCGTCGAGCGCCGCAACATCCTTAAGGCCTACGGCGCGGAGATAGTGCTCACCGAAGGATCAAAGGGGATGGCCGGCGCCATAGCGAAGGCGGAGGAGCTCGCCGCGGAGATCGAAGGGAGCTTCATCGCCGGGCAGTTCGTGAATCCGGTGAACCCGAAGGCTCATTACGATACCACCGGCCCGGAGATCTGGGAGGATACCGGCGGGAATGTGGATATACTGATCGCGGGAGTCGGTACCGGAGGGACACTTTCCGGGACCGGCAGATACCTGAAGGACATGGATCCGGACGTCAGGGTCATCGCGATGGAACCGGAGAATTCGGCGGTACTTTCGGGCGGCAAGCCCGGGCCGCACGCCATCCAGGGGATAGGCGGCGGATTCATTCCCGAGACACTGGACACCACGGTATACGATGAAGTGATAACGATCGACGACGTGTCCTGCTTCGACCGTGCAAAGCAGCTCGGCCGCCTGGAGGGCATCCTTGTCGGGATCTCCGCAGGCGCGGCGCTCGAAGCCGGCGTGCGGGTCGCGAAGCGCCCGGAGAACCGCGACAAGACCATAGTCGTGATCCTTCCCGACAGCGGCGACAGATACTACTCGACAAAGATATTTACGGAGTGACAGCAAAGGATGACGTTTCCCGTTGAAAGCAGCCGAAAGGCTGCTTTTTTGATGAATCAAAAAAGGAAAATATTGACAGCGTCGCGAGAGAAATGGTAATATTTGGAAAGAAACTCCAGCCTGCAATTATTGACACCATATGTGACACCATATATAATTTTTGGAGAGATAAATGTCGAAGTTTGAAAAACTGATCCGTTCATTTTACACCCTTGACAAGGGTATTCGTTTTGATGAGATGAGATAAGAAAAGTCCTCGAACACTATGGGTACCAAATGCGTGGACCTTCGGGAGGAAGCAGCCATAAGACATTCAGAAAGCCGGGTGAACCGCCTGTCACGATCCCCAATCACACTCCGGTCAAGAAAGCTTATGTCGAGTTGGTGAGGGCAATAATTGAGAAAGAGGAAAAAGATGAGCAAGAAGATCGATAATTATATGAGCTTGCCATACCGCATGGAACTGATACCGGATCCGGTGGAGGGGGGATATACTGCATGGTTCCCCGAACTCCCCGGTTGTGTGACGTGTGCCGAGACCATTGAAGGCGCTGCGGCAAATGCTCTGGATGCGAAAGCTGCCTGGCTCACAGCTGCAATAGAAGAGGGTATTGAAATACCTGAGCCTGCGGAAACTCCTGCGTTATCCGCGTTCTCCGGCCAATTCAAGCTGCGCATTCCCAAAAGCCTTCACAGATCTTTGACTATCAATGCGAAGCGGGAAGGCATCAGTTTGAATCAGTACTGCGTGTATCTTCTATCAAAAAACGACGCGGCATATTCACCGAGGGGATACGTTTCCGACTGAGCAGCCGCGCAGTTGGTGTAAAGCCGTCCCGGCCGTTTATGCGTATTACTTTTTGATTATCGGCAGGAAACCAAGTATTATATACAGGACGAAGCAGAACGGAGGCTGAAGATATATGATCCAGGATATTTTGCCCGCGAGGCTCGACAACGCGTACAGGAACGCCGAGCCGGGTGAGAATGACCGTATCCTCATATTTGATGAGACGGGCAAGGTGCTCGTAAAGGTGGAGGACGGAAAGGCAGGCTTCGCGGACGCGCCGGCGGGCACGGAAGCGGTCTATCTGTTTTCAATAGATGACGTAAATTATTTCCTGGCCGCGCGGGACGAAAAGGCGGATCCCGGAGCGGGACAGGAAGGCGGCAGCGGCGATGCGCCTGAGGGCTTTTCTTTCCGCACTGTCAGGGACATGAGGCGTGTATGCGCGGGGAAGGAGCTCTTTGCCGCGTTCACGGCCTGGCATCTCTGGCGCTGGTACCGCGACAACAGGCACTGCGGACGCTGCGGGAGCCCGCTGGCCCACGACCTGAAGGAACGCGCCATGCGCTGCCCGGAGTGCGGGAACGTGATCTATCCGAGGATCAATCCGGCGGTCATCGTCGGTGTGATAAAAGGCGACTCGATGCTAATAACGCGTTACCGCACGGGCTACGGCCACAACGCGCTGGTCGCAGGCTTCACCGAGATAGGCGAGACTCTGGAGGAGACCGTGGCGAGGGAAGTCATGGAGGAGACCGGCGTCAGGGTCAAAAACATCACGTACTATAAGTCCCAGCCCTGGGGCATCGCACAGGACATCCTGACGGGCTTCTTCTGCGAGGCGGAAGGCGACGGCGCGATCACCATGGATCCCGGCGAGCTGAAATACGCGGAATGGGTGAAGCGGGAGGAGATTGAGCTCCAGCCCGACGACATAAGCCTGACCAACGAGATGATGCGGATATTCCGTGACGGAAAGCTTCCCCATAACTTCCGTCTATCGACATCCGGCGTCTGAAGTCATATAATCAAAGCGGTATGACCATAGTATTTCTTACAGTGATCAAATGCCTCGCGGCTATACTGCTTGGCGTCATAGAAGGAAACGGTGCGGTGCATTTCATCAATAAAATGCCGCCCCGCTGGCTCTGCGACTACGGCGGGGAACCCTCCGAGGAGCTCCTCGACCCGCATCGCGAAAGAGTTAAGAGCACTCCCTGGAAGTTCATTCTTTCCATGCTTTTTGTCGTGCTGAACATCAAGCTGGTGATCGATGACTGGATGTTTGCGCTGCCGGCGACGGCGGCTTTGTTTTTCCTGTCCGTGCTGGCGATGGCTGACGTGAGATACCGCATCCTTCCGGACCAGGTGACGTTGCTGCTCGCGATCACGGGGATGGGATTCATACCGTACCAGGGCTCGTGGAAGGCGTGCCTCATCGGGACCGCGATCGGGTTCTTCGGGATGGGAGCGGTCGCTTTGATCGGGAAGATCGCGGCGCGTCGCGAAACGCTCGGAGGCGGGGACATCAAGCTGTTCACCGCCCTGGGCTTCATGACGGGGCCGTCCGGGGTGATACTGATATTCATGGCCACGGCCTTCCTCTCCGCGGCGCATTTCGTGATACTTCTCGCGACAGGGAAGAAGAAGCGCACTGACTACGTCCCGATGGCGCCTTACATAGCGGTCTGCACTGCCGCCTATCTCGTGTTTTTCTGGGGACTGGGCAGCGAGATAATATTGTGATAAAATAAACGGATGGAAAGAAACATTCTTCTGACATTGGAATACGACGGCAGCCTGTTTCACGGCTGGCAGGAGCAGCAGGGTCTGAGGACCGTCCAGGGCACCCTGCAGGAGGCGCTCGGCGCAGTGCTCGGCCACGAGGTGAAGGTCGCCGGGACGAGCAGGACCGACGCAGGGGTCCACGCGCTCGGGCAGTGCTGCAGTTTCAGGACCGGATCGGCCATCCCCGAGCAAAGGCTCCCCGAAGCGGTGAACAATATGCTCGCCGGAGGGAGGACCGGAGCCGGGAGCAAAGTCGCCGACGTCCGGGTCATCTCCGCGCGCGAGGTCCCGGAGGATTTCCACGCGAGATTCGACTGCAGGGGGAAGACCTACAGGTATCTGATACGCACAGGCGCTCCCGACATATTCAGAAGGAACCACATCTACTACATCAACTGCGAGCCGGACGTTGAACTGATGCGTCTGGCAGCTGAGCAGATCGTGGGGACTCACGACTTCAGGTGTTTCATGGCTGCGGGCGGAAACCCCGGTAACAGTACCGTGAGAACGGTTAGCAGCCTGGAGATAAGCGAGACCGTGCTCCCTTACCCGACGAAGCACGAGCGCAGGTCCTTCCCCGGGGAGGGAAGACGCCCCGAAGGCGGCGCGAGGTTCCCCGGAGGGCAGGGTATGCCCATGGTGCAGGCGCCGGTATTCATGCCCGCAAGAGAGATCGCCATTGAGATAACAGGAGACGGGTTCCTGTACAATATGGTCAGGATCATCGCGGGGACTTTGATCGAGGCGGGCCTCGGAAAGAGGACGCCGGAGAGCATCCGCGAGACGATAGAGAGCCTGGACAGGGCAAACGCCGGGCATACCGCGCCGCCCTGGGGACTCTACCTTAAAGAGATATACTTTGATTGAACGGCCAAGCCGGAACGAGGACTGACAGATGAGCGAAGAGACCAAGACCAACACCACAGGGAAGCGCCCGTCCTGGGACGAATACTTCATGCAGATGGCGGAGCTCACCGCCACGCGCTCCACATGCCTCCGCAGGCACGTCGGGGCTGTGATAGTGCAGAACAAGCACATAATCGCGACCGGCTACAACGGAGCCCCAAGGGGACTCGCGCACTGCGCCGAGCTGGGCGGCTGCCTGAGGGAGAAGCTCGGAGTGCCTTCGGGCGAGAGACACGAGCTCTGCAGGGCGCTTCACGCTGAGCAGAACGCGATAATCCAGGCCGCGACTCTCGGCCACAGCATCGAAGGCGCTTCGATCTACATCACCCACCAGCCCTGCTCCATCTGCGCCAAGATGATAATAAACGCCGGGATCGACAAGATAGTCGTAAAGGAAGGATATCCGGACGAGATGGCTGTCAGCCTCCTCGCCGAGGCGGGCAAACGCGTGATAATGCTGAAGGATATAAAATAGAACCATGAGTCTGGGAAGCAGCACCATCTGGCTCACGTTCGGGCTCGCGTTCATCGTGGCCCTGATCATGACGCCGGTGAGCATCAAAATAGCCCATAAGGTCGGCGCGCTCGACATCCCCAAGGACCAGCGCCGCATGCATAAGAAAGCGATGCCGCTGCTCGGCGGGATGGCGATCTTTTTGGGTACGATGATTGCGCTACTCGTCTTTGATATAGTGAACAAACGCATACGCTTCGCGATGCTGGGCGGGACTCTGATGTACATCCTGGGAGTGGTCGACGACCTTAAGGATCTGAAGGCGAGCGTCAAATTCACCTGCCAGACCGCGATCGCAGTCCTGATGTACGTCCTGGGCCTCAGGATTACCTTCATATCCAACTATTTCGGGACCGGACACCTGAACTTCGGAGCCATAAGCTGCTTTGTGATCACCGTCCTCTGGATAGTCGGGATCACCAATACCATAAACCTGATAGACGGGCTGGACGGGCTCGCCGCGGGCATCTCCGCGATCGCAGCGCTCTGCATAGCCTACGTCGCGTACATCCACGGGACCATAAACGGAATGGTGCCGGTCTGCCTCGCGATGATGGCGCTCGCCGGAGCCTGCATAGGCTTCCTGCCGTACAATTTCTACCCGGCGAAGACCTTCATGGGCGACGGCGGCGCGCTGTTCCTGGGCTTCATGATAGCGATCCTCTCGGTTGTCGGGCCGCTCAAGCGTTCCACCATGGTCGCGGTCATCGTCCCGGTGGTCGCGCTCGCGATACCGATCTTCGACACCTCTTTCGCCATCCTGAGGCGCGTCGTGAACCGCCAGCATATAATGCAGGCCGACAAAGGCCATCTGCACCACAGGCTGATCGCTTCGGGCTACGGCCAGAGGCGCGCGGTCATAATGATGTACGGCATCAGCGCGATCATGGGAATGTCAGCCGTGCTCGTGAGCCGCGAACTTTATAAGGACGCGTTCATACTGTTTTTGATCGCCTTCGGGTACCTCTATGTCTTCCTGACCGACCCGTCCCACAAGATGCCGACGATCAAAGCAGTCCGCATAACAGACGAAGACGAGCGTGAGAACGCAGCGCCGGAAGAAGAGGCGCCCGGGACCGCTCAGGCTATAGATGATGGAAACGCTGACGACGGAATTCAACAAGAAGGAACTGAACAGAAAGCTGTTTAGGATAGCGTCCCCCATAGCCATCCAGGGAATGGTGTCGGCGACACTTTCCATGGTGGACAACCTGATGGTGGGATTCCTGGGAGAGACTGAGCTTGCAGCCGTAGGCGTGGGAGCTCAGCTTTTTATGTTGCATTATATGGTGCTCTTCGGGCTGCTCAGCGGCTCGGCAACCTTCATGGCGCAGTTCTACGGGACCCGCGACATGAAGAACATCCGGAAGGTCGTCGGCTTCGCGTTCACGCTGCTCTCGGGGCTCGGGCTTTTGTTCTTCATCCTGGCCAACGGGCTCACCGAGCGTGTACTCTCGATCTATACGGCAGACCCGGCAGTGCGTGCTCTCGCGGCGCAGTACGTCAGGATAAACAGCTTTTCGTTCCTGCTGCTGGCTTTCTCTGCCCCGATGGAGATGGCATTCAAGGCGACCCAGCAGGTCCGGATCCCAATGATCGTGAGCACCGTTGTATTCAGCAGCAACACGGTCATCAACTACATACTGATCTTCGGCAAATTCGGCTTCCCGAAGCTCGGCGTGGCGGGCGCGGCCATAGGCACCGTGTCGGCCCGCCTCTTCGAGGTCGCTCTCAACGCGTATTTCGGCTTCAGGCAGAAGAATGCCTTCCACGGTAAGGTCAGGAGCTTCTTCGGCTGGGATCCGGAACTGATCAAAAGGATAGTGAAGAACGCTGCCCCGACGACCATAAACGAGTTCTGCTGGGGCTTCGGGCAGACCATGTACGTAGCCGCTTTCAACCGCATAGGGACCACGGCGTACGCCGCGTACCAGGCCGCGAACTCGATATTCAACATCTTCAACTTTGCGTCCTTCAGCGTCGGCGACGCGGCTTTGATCCTGATCGGCGAGAAGCTCGGCGAGGGCGACAAGGAGTACACCTGGAAGCTCTCGAAGCACATCATCAAAGTCGCCCTGCTCGTAGGACTTGTGATAGGCGCGGCGACGGTAGCGGTCGCGAAGCCGGTCTCCGGAGTTTTCAAGCTCACCGAGCTCGGCAAGACCTACACCTTCTATATCCTGCTCGTCTTCGGCCTGACCCTGATCCTCGACCTCTACACCGGGGTGCAGATCGTCGGCATCCTGAGAGGCGGCGGCGATACGAGGTTCGCGATGTTCGCGGAAAGCGGCTGCATCTGGCTGGTCGCGGTGCCGCTCGCGTTCCTGTCCGCGCTCGTCTGGCATCTTCCGATCCATCTGGCGCTCCTCATGACCCGCGTCGAATCGGTGGTCAAAGCCGCCATCCTGACCAGGCGGTACCTGTCAAAGAAGTGGATGAACACAGTGATAGAAGATCTGTAGTTAAAACAAAAACCGCCTTTCGGCGGTTTTTTCTCATAGACAGCCGAAAAAGGAACTGGTATAATCTTCCAATAATAACGATTTGACAAAAGTGGATATATCCACTAAAGTTAAAGGAGGAGATATGCCGACTATCAGCCATTTTTACGGAATAACCATAGTCATGTACCTGCGCGGTAAGGATCACAATCCGCCTCATATCCATGCCGTAACACAGGCATACGCTGTGCCATTTTCGATCAAAACAGGAGAACCGCTTGCGGGCGGGGCTTCCCCGAAGATGAAGGCGCTGGTGAAAGAGTTTATCCTTAGGTATCAAAAAGAACTGGAGGAAATGTGGGAGACCGGGGAGTACCGGAGACTTCCGCCGATTGACTGATATGTTTCACAAAGCTATTGAGATCGGGTTTAAGGAAGGTACTGTTCTTGAATTGACTTTCAGCAACGGGATTGTCAAGCAGTACGATATGGCGCAGCTGTTTGGGAAATATCCTCAGCTCCGGGCTCTGGAAGACCGGGGCTTGTTTTTGTCCGGCAGTCTCGTAGGCAGATACGGCGTGTCATGGAACGATGAGCTGGATATCGAAGCGGAGACCGTATATGAGGAAGGACAGACTGTGCGAACGATCAAACCGCCCGCGGGTATAGCGGCAGGCGATGCTTTGCTTTGTGCCAGAGGGGCGCGAGATATGACGCAGGCGGAACTCGCTGAAGCAACGGGAATAAGCCAGTCGGATATATCAAAGATCGAAAGAGGCGCCGCCAATCCTTCAGTTGGGACACTGAAGAAGATCGCCGACGCCCTTGGCGCTGAGCTTGTTATTGAATTTGCGTTCGCAGACGATCGGCCGGATCAAGGCTGACTTTATGACGTGCCTTGACCGGTTTAGATTCTGATGTCGCCCTCCGCGAGAATCACTGCGCTTCCGCCGACTTTGATGCGGCATACCTCGCCGGCGTCGATCGACGTGCGGATGACGGAGGGACGGCCCATCTTCTCGCCCTGTACGATCTTGCATTCCGCTTTGACCGGTATCTTCTGATTGAGGCAGAGGTAGTAGGTGAGCGCTCCGTTGGAGGTGCCGGTCGCGGCTTCCTCGTCTATGTCGTAGAGCGGGGCGAAGTTCCTGGCGTGAGCGGTGGTGCCTTCCTCTGCGTCGAGCGTGAAGGCGTGCACCCCGACCACGTTATAGTCCTCGGAGAGCTTTGACAGGGCCTTCATGTCCGGAGCGAGCTCCTCGAGCTCCTCGCGGCTCGCCACGGGCATCATGATGTCGGGAAGTCCTGTGGATATCATCATAGGATAGAGTCCTGTCTTCTGGTTGTACTCGGAGCCCATGACCTCGTAGAGCCGGTCGAGCTCGACGGCGTCTTTGATCGTTCCGAGGTGCTTCGGGCTTGCCATGTCCATCATCACGAAGCCGTTTGTGACGCTGACCTCTATGTCGCCGGAAAGCGTGTGGACCAGGCAGGTCTCGCCCTCGGCTATTATGCCGGCCTGAAGCAGGCAGTAGAAAGACGCGATCGTTGCGTGGCCGCAGAGATCGACTTCCGCCGCCGGAGTGAAATATCTCGCACGGAACTCGCCCGGGGCGAGTTTTTTAATGAAGGCGGTTTATGAGTATCTGAGCTCCGCCGCGGTCTTCACCATGACCTCGTCCGAAGGATAGTCACGGTCTTCATCGATCAGAACGAC
>JAFWFF010000138.1 GCA_017515765.1 Bacillota bacterium
CATTATTCCTTCGAGAGCGAGGTTGATGATGCCGCTTCGCTCGGCGAATACGCCTGCCAGCGCAACTATCATTAGCGGGACCGCATATATCAGTGTCTGTTGGATCAGGAATGTCATGCAGCCTCCCCTCCTTTCACTTCTTCCGCAGCGGCAGTTTCTTCATCAGCTCCATCGGCTACCTCGCCGGAGAAAGTCTCCGCTTCCTCTTTCTTTCTCTTCTCCTTTCCGGCGAGCAGCATTCGGATCGCCAGGGAGAACGCGGACAGATAGACTATGACGGCTATGATGACGTCCGTAATATACTCGTTGTACGCTGTCAGATTGGTGAGCTGCAGTCCGACTATATCCAGCATTGCCATGAACAGCGCGGAGAAGATAACGCCGATCGGATTGCTCAGCGCTAGCAAAGCTACCGGGATGCCGTTGAATCCGATGCCGGGGAGCGACTGGTAGGTGGACCAGAAGAATTCCGTGTTTCCGGACAGGAAGTAAAGCGCAGCGCCTGCGCCGGCGAGTCCGCCGGCCATCGCCATCGAAAGCACTATATTGCGCTTGTCGCGGATACCTGCGTATCTCGCGGCGTGCCTGTTCGCTCCGCACGCCTTCAGCTCATAGCCCAGCGTAGTCTTGCTGATCAGGATGTAGACGCCGATCGCGAAGAGTATAGCGACCAATATGCCGGCGTTAACCTGCGAACCCGGGAATAATTTGTTCAGCCCGAGCTTCAGCGTGGCGACGCCCGCTCCGTCAACATACTGCCCGTCCACCAGACCGTAGGTGGTCTTGTAGATATATCCCGATTTGGTGCCTTCGACCATGTTTTTAAGATTGCTGGAGTCGAAGGCCCATGTGACCAGGTTCGCTGCTATCCAGTTCGTCATTATGCAGGCCAATACCTCGTTTATGTTGAGGAATGCCTTCGCAAGGCCGGGTATCGAACCCCAGAGCGCACCGGCGACTATGCCTCCGAGGAAGGCCAGAAGCCATATCACCACTTCGGGAAGCGCTCCCGAAGGTATGCTGAGCGCGATGAACAGAGTCGCCATCGTGCCCATGAGGTACTGGCCCGGAGCTCCGATATTGAAGAGACCTGTCTTAAATGCCAGCGCGACCGACAGACCCGTCATGATGAGCGGAGTCGCGCGGAAGAGCATATTGCCGATGCTTGCAGGGTTGAATCCCCACGTCAGAGCCCCTGAAGCATCACGTCCGGTGCTGAGGATACCGATGAATATGAGCCTTATGCCCTCCCATGCGCCCTTGAGAGAGATGCTGTCATTGGTCAGTCCGACGATAAGGACCACTACCGCGCCGACGAGCAGACCGATCAGTATGGATATAAGTGAGGACAGGAATTTCCTGGCCGAGTCTTTTCTGAGAAAGCCTAACATGCCTGATCCTCCTTTCCTTCGCGCTTCGCGCCAGACATATAGAGTCCGAGTTCCTGAGCAGTCGTCTTCTTCGGATCAAGCTCACCGACTATCTCGCCTTCGTACATCACAAGGATGCGGTCGGAGAGGCTCATGACCTCTTCGAGCTCAAGCGATATGAGAAGGATCGCTTTGCCCTCGTCTCTCTGACGCACCAGCTGGCCGTGGATATACTCGATCGCTCCGACGTCGAGTCCCCTCGTAGGCTGTACCGCCACTACCAGAGGCTCGTTTCTGTCGAGTTCGCGCGCGATGATCGCCTTCTGCTGGTTGCCGCCGGACATGCTTCTCGCAACCGTAACGGCGCCCTGGCCGGAGCGGACATCGTACTGTTCTATCAGGTTCTCTGCGTATTTGTGGACCTCATCAAAGCGGATGAAACCGCCGCGCTGGAATTCCGGATCCGTAAAGCGCTGCAGCACCATATTCTCCTCGAGGGTGAAATCCAGAACCAGGCCGTGTTTGTGGCGGTCTTCCGGAATATGGCTCATGTGCTCGCTGCGCTGTTTTATCGAAGCTTTGCTGATATCGATGCCGCAGAGCTCGATGCTGCCTCCGGTGAGAGGTTCCATCCCTGTAAGCCCGTATACGAACTCGGTCTGACCGTTGCCGTCGATACCGGCTATGCAGACGATCTCACCTGCCCTTACATCAAAGCTTACGCCGTTCACAGCGTTGCGTTTATGGACCTTGGACGCGACGCTCATATCTTTTATCCTGAGCACCACTTCCTTCGGATCCGCAGGAGTTTTGCTGACCTCGAGCTGGACAGGGCGTCCGACCATCATGTTGGAAAGCTCCTGCTTGTTGGTGTCTTTGGTGTTGACGGTGCCGACGTATTTCCCCTTCCTGAGAACGGTGACTCGGTCCGAAACCTCCATGATCTCGTTCAGCTTATGAGAAATGAAGAGGATCGACTTGCCCTCTTTGGTGAGGTTCTTCATTATCTGCATCAGCTCGTCGATCTCCTGCGGCGTAAGCACCGCAGTAGGCTCGTCGAAGATCAGGATCTCGTTATCGCGGTAGAGCATCTTGAGGATCTCAGTCCTCTGCTGCATTCCTACGGTGATATCCTCTACCTTTGCGTCCAGATCTACGCGCAGTCCGTATTTCTCCGACAGCGCCTCGACCTTTTTCCTTGCCTCTTTCTTCTGCAGAAAACCGAGCTTCGTGTCCTCCGCGCCAAGGATGATATTGTCAAGGACCGTAAAGACCTCAACGAGTTTGAAGTGCTGGTGCACCATTCCGATATGAAGCGCGGTGGCGTCATTCGGGTTGTTGATCTTTACGGGTTTTCCGTCCTTGCGGATCTCTCCCTTTTCCGGCTGGTACAGGCCGAAAAGAACGCTCATCAAAGTCGACTTTCCGGCGCCGTTCTCGCCCAGCAGCGCATGGATCTCACCTTTCTTAAGCTGCAGGGTGATGTCGTCGTTCGCTTAGATGCCCGGGAACTCCTTGGTGATGTGAAGCATTTCGATCACATACCGGGATTCTTCTCCCATAAATGCCTCCTGAATCGATCAAAAAATAAGCGGATCAAAAGACTGTTTCGTCTAAATAAGATTATATTAAAAACGGCGTCCGATTGCAATAATCGTGAAGCCGTCCCGCTATCAAAAAGGGGAAAGTCCGAAGACTTTCCCCTTTCTTTGGTTTGATGGCTGATTACTCAACGATGTTCAGGTTAAGAGAATCGGTGGAAGCCAGGTTCTCGTACACATCATCGATAACGATCTTGCCGGAAACGATGTCCTGGAGCATAGCTTCATACTCTTCAACAGTCCATCCGGTGAGCGACCATGTCTCGGTAGGAAGTCCTACAGCATTCTCGGCAGCGCCAAGGCTGGTGGCCGCTCCGCCGATCTCGTCCCAGGATCCGTCATAGGCCTTGGTGAGAGCCCATACTACGGAATCGGAGAGTCCCTTCATAGCGGAGGTGATGACCGTGTCGGATTCGAAGGACTGGTCGACGTCTACGCCGATCACAGCTCCGTCGTTTGCGGAAGCCGCAGCAGCTACGGAAGCAAACATGGATCCGCCGCAGGCGAAGATAGCTTCTGTACCGGCTTCATACCAGCCGTTCGCCAGAGTCTGGAGCTCAGGAGAAGCGGAGAAGGATGCGCCGTAGAGCCAGGAATAGTTCATGTCAACAGTCACGCCCATCTCAGCAGCAGCTGCGGAAGCGCCCTGAACGAATCCGTAACCGTAACGGCAACAAGCCGGGTTGGTCCCGCCGCCTCCGCCGCAGAATCCGAGCTTGGTATAGCCTTCTTTTACGGTTGCGTAACCGGCAAGGAATCCGGGCTGCTCTTCCTTGAACGCGATGCCCGCGATGTTGTTGAGACCGTCAAAAGCCCAACCGTCGATGAAGACGAACTTAACATCGGGGAATTCCGCGGCAGCCTTCGCGAGGGCGTTGCCCTGCATGAATCCGGCGCAAACGATGACCTTGGCTCCGTTGTCGACGGCAGCCTTCATGGCGTCATAACGGTCATCATCGGTAGCCTGATCCTCATTGGCAGGCTGATAGTACTTGTAGCTCAGTCCGTTGGCAGCGGCATACAGCTTGACGCCGTCAAACGTTCCCTGGTTGAAGGACTTGTCCTTGAGCTGGCCGACGTCTGTTACGAAAGCGATCTCAAACTTATTGTCAGTGGATGTCATCTCATCGGGAATGTCATCCGCAGAGATCACTTCAGCATCCTGTCCGCCATCGGCAGGTTCTGTTTCCCCGCCTGCAGGTTCGGCATCTTTGCTTCCGCATGCGGCCATTGCAAAGATCATGCAGATGACCATCACGATTGCGAGAATTTTCTTCATTGTTGGTTCTCCTTTTTCACAGTTTCTTCACTTAATAAATATGTTTTGCACACATCCTGTTCATTATAGCACAGCCTTTCGCGAAAACGCAAGGATAATCGCAAAGACCCGTCACCGCCGCGTCATCCGGCGCGCCTGCTAAAGCGCTCCTTCCGGAAGCGGGATCCTGAGCGCGTTCGCGTTCATCAAAGCGTCCGTGCACGGCAGCTCGTCCGCCATCTTTCCGCTTCCCGGGCATACCAGGGCGCGTTTTTCGGGCTTCAGCGCTCCGCCGAGGATCTCGCCGATCTCAGCGTATTTGTAGAGCGGGAGGCAGTCCTCCATCTCGTCGCTGATGTCAGCTTCTTCCTCGAATCCGAAATCGACCTCGAAGATGTTGGCAAGTTCTGCCGCGATCTCCCAGTTCGGCAGATCGACGTCCTCTTCGATCGCGCTCTCGACAGGCATCAGCCTTCTCTCGGTATTGGTATATGTGCCGTCTGTCGACGCGAAGCCGGTACCCGGGACGAACACGTCGGCAAGCTCTGCCGTGTCCGTCATGAACACGTCGGATACCATCAGGAACTCGAGACCGGAGAGATCGACCGGAAGCTCTGCCCCGACCGGGTCCTCGCCGAAGATCATGAGTCCCTTGACGCCGTTCATGGCTTCCATTCCGGCTCTTACTCCCATGTCGCAGAGGCCCTGGGAATTGTTCTTGGCCCTGACTTCCAGGATGCCGTCCCTCGGGCTTCCGATATGTCCGGAGATGAGGGCCGCGTCAGCGATCAAAGTCGCCGCTGAGACAGACAGGACGTTCTGCTGGAATACGATCATGGCCTTCTTCGCGCCGGCATAGATCTCAGCCGCCTCGCGGGCGTCCTTCGAGACTCTTGCCTTTGAAAGCGCCTCGGACAGTTCTTCGTATCCTTCGATGCCTTTGCCCTTTCCGGAATCGATCAGAGCCTTCACGAATCCCTTCAGGAAGCTGAGGTCGTTTTTGGCTTCAATGGTCTTATACGCGAATCTGAATTCGGAATGCGCGTCCGGGGTGTTTACGGCGATGACCTTCGCGCCTGCTTCGGCAGCCTGTTTGATCTTGTTCCAGATGACCGGGCTGCGGGATTTTATGAAGCCGGGCACGATGATGACTTCGGTTGAGAGGAGCTCGTCGATGGTATTCGGCGAAGCGTCCAGCCCAAGGACGTCGAGCAGCGCGTTATGCCTGTTGTTGAAGCAGAACGTGCGTGCTCCGAGGACTCCGGCGAACTTCTTGATCGCGTAGGCTTCCTCGTTGGTGTATCTGTCGGAGATCGCCACAGCGATCGCGCCGCTTCCGTATCTCGCCTTGACGGCTTCCATCTTCTTGGCGGCCATCATGAGCGCCTCGTGGTAATCGGTCTCGACAAGTTCGCCGCCGACCCTGATCAAAGGATCCACCATCTTGCCTTCGAGCACGGAGACGTCAAAGCCCCATTTGCCCTTGCCGCAGCAGATGCCTTTGTTCACCCAGCCTTCCTTGTCCGGGTTGGCTATGATCAGCATATCGCCGTAGGACTCGAGCTCGAGGGAGCATCCCACCGAGCAGTTGGCGCATGTGGTGAGCGTGATGTCGTTGTCGAGCGGGACTTCCTTGAACATCGTGGTGCACTCCTGAAGCGCGCCGACCGGGCAGACCGCGACGCACTGGCCGCAGGATTCGCATTTGGTCGAGAGCAGAGGCTGCTCGAGCGAGGGCTTGACTACCGTGTCAAATCCTCTGTGGACCAGTCCGAGAGCGCCTACTCCCATGACCTCGTCGCAGACTCTGACACAGAGTCCGCAGAGAATGCATTTGTTCGGGTCTCTTACTATGAAGGGATGGTCGTCCTCGAACTCCGTGAGCGACTTCTCGCCCGCGAATCTCTCAGGCTCCACTCCGTACAGGTTGGCGAAATCGACAAGCTTGCACTCGTGATAGTCGTGGCAGCCGCACTCGAGGCATCTGGAGCTCTCAGCGAGGGCCTGCTCAGGCGTGAGGCCAGAATACACGACCTCCGAGAAATTGTCCTTTCTCTCCTCAGCGCTGAGCTGGTCCGCCTTCTCGCGGCAGAGGCGCTCGCGGTCCTCGAAGGTCTTCTCGGTAACATCGTCTCTCTCGACGTAGAAGCGCGGTTCGTAAGACACTGCTTCTCCCCAGAGATAAGCGTCGATCACTTCGCTCGCCTTATTGGCGTCCGCTATGGATTCCACGGCGATCGAGATCTTGTCGTTGCCGCAGTCGCCACCCGCGAAGACTCCGGGGATGCTGGTCATGAAGGTCTTCGGGTCGTATTTGATCCCGCCCTTCCTGGTCTTGTCGAGATCAAAGGCGGAAGCGTCGACCGCCTGGCCTATCGCCATAATGACGGTATCCACTTCCAGGGTCTCTGTCTTGCCCTCCACGGGTACGGGTTTCCTTCTGCCGGAAGCGTCGGGCTCGCCCAGTTCCATCACCTGGAGGATCATCCTCTTCACATGGCCGTTCTTATCCTTCTCGATCTTCAGCGGGTTGGTGAGGTTCTTGAAAATGACTCCCTCTTCCTCGGCTTCTTCGATCTCCAGCGCGTCAGCAGGCATCTCGGCCTTCGTGCGGCGGTATACGTTGTAGACCTTCTCCGCGCCGAGCCTTACAGCCGTACGGCACGCGTCCATTGCGGTGTTTCCGCCGCCGACTATCGCGACTCTCTTTCCGAAGTCGATCGGGGTGTTCCTCACTACGCTCCTCAGGAAGTCGATGCCTCCTATGACTCCGTCAGCGTCCTCTCCCGGGCATCCGACGCCGGTGGATACCCACGCGCCGATTCCGAGGAGCACCGCGTCAAAATCGTTCCTCACCGTCTCGAATGACAGGTCGGTTCCGATCTTCGTGTCGGTGATCATCTCCACTCCCATGGATCTGATGATGTCGATCTCCGCGTCCAGGACCTCCTTCGGGAGCCTGTATTCGGGGATGCCGTAACGAAGCATTCCGCCGAGCTTGGGCATCGCGTCAAAGATCGTGACTGAGTGGCCCATCTGCCTCAGGAAATACGCGGCGGAAAGGCCCATCGGGCCGCCGCCTATGATCGCGACTGACTTTCCTGTATCTTCCGCGATCTCGGGAACGAAGTTCTCATCGCTGGAAAGATCGTAATCTCCGGCGAATCTCTTCAGTGCCGCGATGTTTATCGGTTTGTCGACGAGTCCCCTTCTGCAGGCGTCCTCGCAGGGATGCGGGCAGACGCGTCCGATCGAAGCCGGAAGCGGGATCCTGTCCTTGATCAGTTCATTTGCCTTGGCGAACTCCCCGTTCGCTATGAGGCCGACATAGCCCTGGCAGTCGGTGCCGGCCGGGCATGCCTTCTTGCAGGGAGCGACGCAGTCTCCGTTGTGGTTGCTGATCAAAAGCTCCAGATTGGTCTTCCTGGACTCCAGTACCCTCTCGGTATTGGTCATAACGACCATCCCCGGAGAGATCTCCGTGGCGCAGGCTTTGACCAGCTTGGGGCTGCCTTCGATCTCGCAGACGCAGAGTCCGCAGGCTCCGTATATTTCCGTTCTTTCGTCATAGCAGAGGGTCGGGATGAAGATGCCGTTCTCTCTGGCCACTTCCAGGATCGTCTGTCCCGGAAGGCCCTTGACCTCTTTGCCGTCTATATTGAGCCGGAATTCCTTCATGACAGACCTCCTATTCCTTCACTATCGCGCCGAACTTGCAGTTTTCCATGCATCTGCCGCATTTGATGCAGACGTCCTGGTCGATCACGTGCTGCTGCTTGACGCTTCCGCTTATGGCGTTCACCGGGCAGCCCTTGGCGCATCTGGTGCAGCCCACGCACTTGTCGGTTATCTCGAAGCGGATGAGCGCCCTGCAGGACTTGGCGGTGCACTTATGGTTGTAGATATGGTCTTCGTACTCGTTCCTGAAGTATCTCAGAGTGGTGAGCACGGGGTTCGGAGCCGTCTGGCCGAGTCCGCACATCGCTCCGTCTTTGATCTTCCCGGCGAGTTCCTCCAGCAGCTCGATGTCTCCGTCTTTCCCCTTGCCTTCCGTGATGCGCTCCAGGATCTCCAGCATGCGCTTGGTGCCGATCCTGCAGTAGTTGCACTTTCCGCAGGATTCCTTGCGGGTGAAGTCGAGGAAGTATCTCGCGATGTCGACCATGCAGGTGTCCTCGTCGGTCACGATCATTCCGCCGGAACCGACTATCGCGCCGGTCTTGGTGATATCCTCATATGTTACGGGAGTATCGATCAAAGAGGCCGGGATGCATCCTCCGGACGGACCGCCCATCTGGACTGCCTTGAACTGTCTGTCGCCCTTGATGCCTCCGCCTATTCCGTAGATGATCTCCCTGATGGTCATGCCCATCGGGACTTCAGCGAGTCCGCCGCGTTTGATCTTGCCCGCGAGAGCAAAGACCTTGGTGCCCTTGGACTTCTCTGTGCCCATCGCTCCGAAGGCGGCTCCGCCGTTCACTATGATCCACGCCACGTTGGCGTAGGTTTCGACGTTGTTGATATTGGTCGGCTTCTGCCAGTAGCCCTTCTGCGCAGGGAAAGGAGGTTTCAGCCTCGGCATTCCGCGCTCGCCTTCCAGCGATGCAATAAGGGCGGTCTCCTCGCCGCAGACGAAGGCGCCTGCGCCGGCTTTGATCCTGATGTCGAAATCAAAACCGGAACCGAATATGTCCTTCCCGAGGAAGCCTCTTTCGCGGGCCTGGTCCATGGCGATCTCAAGCCTCTTGATCGCGAGAGGATACTCGGCTCTGCAGTAGATGATGCCTTCGGTCGCTCCCATCGCAAAGCCTCCGATGATCATTCCTTCGATCACGGAATGCGGGTCGCCTTCGAGGACGGATCTGTCCATGAAAGCGCCGGGGTCGCCCTCGTCGGCGTTGCAGACTATGTATTTCTCTTTGCCGGGATTCTGCCTGGCAGCGTTCCACTTGAACCAGGTCGGGAAGCCGGCTCCGCCTCTTCCTCTGAGGCCGGAGACCTTTATCTCCTCTATGACCTCCTCCGGCGTCATGGACGTGACGACTTTCTTTGTTGCCTCATATCCGCCTACCGCGAGGTATTCGTCGATGTTCTCCGGGTCGATCAGCCCGCAGTGCCTGAGCACCACGCGCTGCTGCTTCGCGACGAAATCCGCGTCCTCTTCCGAGATCGCGAGCTCCGCGACGGGCTTTCCGCCGACTATATGGCCTTCGACTATGGCCTCCACCTTATCAGGCTGGACGCGGACGTATCTGGTCATCTCTCCGTCGTCGTCATAAATATCGACGATCGGCTCGAGATAGCATGTTCCCACGCAGCCCGTGATATCGATCTTTACCGGGAGTCCGCGGTCTTCTATCGCTTGTCTGAACGCGATCTCTGTCTTTCTGGCTCCGGACGCGATACCGCAGCTGCCCTGACCTACTACGACTCTCATGCCTTTGCCTCCTTTGCTTCGGCGGCGAGCTCCTTCAGGATGCCGACCGCTTTGTCTTTGGTAAGATTGCTGTATGTCTCATTGCCGCCGCCCGTCTGGATCATCATCACCGGAGCGAGAGAACAGCACCCGAGGCACGCGACGTAGTTAAGAGTGAAAAGTCCGTCTTCAGTCGTCTCTCCGTTCACGATCCCGAGATGCTCCGATACGGCTTCGCCGATCGACTCAGACCCGTTTACGTGGCACGCGGTTCCCTGGCACATCATGATCAGATGCTTGCCGATTGGCTGGAGCCTGAACTGAGCATAGAAAGTCGCCACTCCGTAGATCTTTGCCGGAGCGATGCCCGTGGCTTCGGATATGAAGTTGATCGCGTCAAGCGAAAGATATCCGTAGATCTCCTGAGTCTTCTGAAGGATGGTGATCAGGCTGCCGGGCGTCTTTGCGTATTTCTCAAGCACCGGAGCCAGTTCGGAAAACCGACTGCTTTCGGGTATGCGGTTTTTTGCTTCACTCATGTATTTACCTCCCGATAGATCTAATATAGAATGATCCATTTCGGCGCACCAAAATACGCCGGAACATATCCGTATAATTATAACATTTTTGTTTTTGCGTGTGAACCATTTAATCGGACTTGCCGCCGGATTGTTTGCTGCGTCCGAGCGGCAGCTCCATGAGGATCAGAGCAGCGATCAAAAGCGCCGCGCCCAGATAGCCGCGCGGTGTGAGCACCTCGCCGACTATGAGGAATGCCGCGACCGAAGCGAATACCGGCTCGAGAGTGAATATGACCCCGACGTGAGTCGGAGTGGTGTATTTCTGCGCAATCGCCTGAACTATAAAGGCGACCCCGGTGCAGAACACCGTTAGGAATGCGACGCTTCCCCAGACTGCCGGAGTCCCGGGAAAATGAGGTTTTTCAAACAGGAACGCGGACACCGCCATCAACACTCCGCACCATCCGAGAGTGAACACTCCCATATGGAACGCGTCCACGTCGTCCTTCTCCACCGCCATACCGGTGACGGTGAGTTCGATCCCGTAGCAGACTGCGCAGAAAAGCCCCATCAGGTCGCCGGTCAGATGTTCCCTGTTTATCGAGAAATCGTCTTTCAGCGTCATCAGGGCGATCCCCGCGGCGCACATCGCCACTATGAAAAGCATGCCGCCCCTGGGCTTCCTCCTGAGAAGGAGCCATTCAACCGGCGGCACGAAGATCACAGATATCGCGCAGAGGAAGGCCGCGTTGGAGAGGCTGGTATAGAGAACGCTGTTGGTGGCGCCTACGTAGGTCCCGAACAAAAAAACTCCCGCCAGGAACGAATATCTGACGGTACTCTTTGACACGCCGCGAAGCCTCCCCGCTCCGAGCACAGCCGCGATGGCGAAGGCTCCGAGGAACCTCATCGCGTTCAGGGTAAAAGGGCCCATTTCCGTCAGGGCCTTATCCATGAGGATATATGACACTCCCCATCCCAGTGTTACTGCGAGGAGCATGAGATCTGCCTTAAGCTGTCTGCTCATCCGGGTGACCTTGCATAATTGAGTCTATAATCCGGCAATGAAAAGCTCCATCGCGAGCTCTGCGGGCATCGCTCCGGTCTTTATCATGCGGTCGATCTGGTAAAGCTTCGAAAGCAGTATCTTCAGGTCCCTCACGGAGTATCCCGAGGCCTGCTGAAGCGCTTTCTTTACGCGGAAATCGCTTTTTATCCCGAGCTTCTTCTGCATTATGCCCACGCCCGCTCCCCGCGCGTCCAGCTGCTTCACCGAGAGCATGGTCTCGAACTGGCTTATCGCGCTGGCGAGGATCCTGAAAAAGTCCTCTTCCTTCACTATGTTCCTGAAGTATTCGAGCGCCTTGTCCTTGCGTCCCGCGGTTATGTGGTCGAGCATGTGGAAGATGTACTTGTCCGCGTCCCCGGACACCACCGCCTCCACCATCTCCGCGGTTATCTCCGAGCCGTCTGCCAGGGCGGCGAGCTTCCCGGCGTCCCCGGCGAGAGCGTAGAGGTCGTAGGAGCTGTCTTTGTTGAAATATCCGGTCGCGTCGATAAAGGCCTCGAGCGCTTCCTGCCCGATCCTGCCTCCGTTCTCCTTCAGCCGCTTCACGGCAAAACTCCTGAGCTCACGCCTTTCCAGCGGCTCCATCTCATATTCCGCCCCGCAGTCCCTGATCGCCTTGGGGAGCCTGTTCTTCATGCTTGCCTGGTCGGCCCGGAAGACCAGGATGACCCCGGGCGGCATGTCTTTGATGTATCTGATCAAAGCGTCCACCCTGTCAGGCCCGGCGTTCCTGTCGGTCCCCGCCAGCAGTTTGTCGCAGCTCCTGACTATGACGAGCCGCACGGCCGAGAAGAGCGATATGGTCTCGCAGCTTGAGATGATCTCAGAGACGAGGTCGCGGCTCTCCAGATCTTCCGCGTCGATCACGGAATACCCCAGCGAGCCGAAAGCCTCATCGGAATACTTCTTCCGGAGCTCGCGGACAGCCCAGTCCGAGAGATAGCGCTCTTTTCCGTATATCAAGACCGGGCCGGCTATCCTGCCTGCCGCCAGGTCGTTGAAAAATCTTCTGTACGCGTGCTCCTCCCGGTACATACCCTGATGCCGTCCTCCGTTATGATCATTCCGACCGCCCCGTCGCGGTCCGTCCTGAATACCATTATACCTTTTGCCTCAAGTTTTTCAATCACAGAAGGCGCGGGATGCCCGTATTCGTTCCTGCCGACCCCGATCACCGCGATCAAAGGGTCCGCCGTCTCCAGGAACGCGTCGGTCGTGCTGAATCGGCTCCCGTGGTGGGCGACTTTGAGTATGTGGCACCTTAGCTCGTCCGTCCCAGCGTACATCGAGAGCAGTGCGTTTTCTCCCTCCTCGGTGAGGTCGCCTGTCACGAGCATTCTCACCCCTTCCTTCTCTACCATGAAGACCAGGCTGCCGAAGTTTTCATCCGGGCTTCCGGCGTTTTCCGGAGCCGGCCAGAGTATCCTGATATCGACGTCCCCGGCTTTGATGACGTCACCTGCCAGGCCTTCCGTAACGATCTCCCTGACCGGATACTCCTCCGCCAATTGCTCGAGTCCGAGGAAATGATCCGTGTGGAGATGGGTGGCAAGCGCCAGGTCAACGTTCCGCACCCCGTTGTGCAGAAGATAAGGCATAAGGGTGTCCCGTCCCACATTCCGGTATGCGTTTCCCCCTCCGTCGATCAGGACGTCGACGCCCCCGCCGGCTTTGACGTGCAGGGAGTCTCCCTGCCCGACGTCCAGAAACACCATATCGGCATTATCAAAAGGG